>JAOTWM010000246.1 GCA_029862885.1 Gammaproteobacteria bacterium | reverse complement strand
TCCAATATCTCGGCTGGACAATCCACTTCCGCCAGCACGTAATGCGTGAATCGATCCGACAACGGATCGCGCATGTCGGCGATGTGTTCGAAGACGAGGTCGAGGCACGCACGATGTATATATTCAAATCCGGATACCCTGTCGCTACTGGCTTGCCGCAGGTCCGCCAATACCTCGATCGCGGCGCCGACATCCCGAACCGCAATAAAGTAGGTCGTGGTTTCGGTCGGCTGTGGAAATAAGCGCAGGGTTGCCCCGGTCACGATTCCCAAAGTCCCTTCGGCGCCAATAAACAGTTGCTTTAGGTCATAGCCGGTATTATTTTTGCGCAAGCCGTGCATACCGTCCCAGACCTCGCCACTGGGCAATACCACTTCCAGGCCGAGTACCAATTCCCGCATATTGCCGTACCGAATCACGCCGGTACCGCCCGCATTGGTCGAAATCGTACCGCCGATTCGGCAACTGCCTTCCGAGGCGAGACTCAACGGAAACAAACGGTCAACCGCCGCTGCGGCCGCCTGGACTGATTCGAGAATACAACCCGCATCGACGCTGATGGTGAAATTGTCCGCATCGATCGCACGTACTCGGTCCAATCGAGTCGTCGATACCACCACTTGATCGCCGCTGGCGTCGGGTACCGACCCACCCACCAATCCGGTATTGCCGCCTTGTGGAACAATACCGATACGCTCGTGCGCGCACACTGCAACCACTGTGGCGACTTGTTGTACCGTAGCCGGACGCAAAACGATTGAGCTGTTGCCACAATAGCGGCCACGCTCATCGATCAGATAGGGATCGCAGTCCGCTCCGGTTACCGCGCCGTCTGAACCAACGATGGCACGCAGCCGGTCGAGAACAGCGGCCGGCACGGCGCTCATTGATACGACACGATATTGGTTAAGTTAGCCAGCAGCGTGCGCGCTGGCCTCTAACGATCATACGACTCGCGGTACGCGGCTCCGGACAGTGGAATCAAGAATCGCGCAGGATCGCTCAGAATTTTTTCGCGCGCCGATTCGAGACTCGTTTCACCAGCATAACTGACGGCCGATCGCAGATGCCCCCTAATCCGATGCAGAATATCCACGACACTGCCTTTATACGGTACCTGTAACTCCTGACCCTCTGCCGGTGTCGCCATGGCCGCATCGACCGCGTCGCCATCCTCAGTGTCGTACAACGATTCGAACACGGCTTCGGGAGAGGTCATGCCGCGATATATCTTCTTTTTTGTATGGGTCGCTGGATCCTCGATCACGCGCCCCGGTGCTTCGTCGGTACCGGATAATGCGCTACCCAACATTACTGCCGACGCGCCGCATATCAGTGCCATAAATATGTCCTTGTCATAACGAACACCGCCGTCCGCAACGATCGGAACAGTGTCCCTCACCCCCGACCAGGCCTCCTGTATCGCCTGCAGTTGCGGTACCCCGGCTGCGGTCTCGAGCCGCGTGCGGCAACCCCGTCCAGGGCCGACACCGACTTTGATCGCGCTGGCGCCGGCGTCCCGCAGATAGCGGGCGCCTTCCGCCGTCGCTACATTGCCACAAACTAATTCGATGTCCCCGAATTGCTTCCGAACCCGGCCAATCGCGTCTTCCATAATGACTGAATGGCCGTGGGCGATATCGATAAACAAACAATCGGCCCCAGCTTCCAATAATGCCGCGCTACGCTCCAAATAATCGCCGCGTGCGCCGATCGCTGCGGCCACCAACAACCGTCCTTTGCCGTCTTTGGCGGCAAACGGTCGGCGCCGCAAAAACACGATGTCCTTGCGCGTGATCAAACCGTGAATGCGTCGCTCATCGTCCACTAACGGTAAGCGTTCGATTCGTTTTTCAAACAGGATCCGTTCGGCATCCTCCGGGCTGATGCCCGGTGGATGGGTATGCAACTTAGAATACGGGGTCATAAAGGTATCGACCGTATCGTCAATGTGTTCGTCGGACCACGGTATGTCGCGATCCGATAACAGCCCCGCCAATATGCCACTACCGGCACGCGTCTCGATAAGGATCCCAGTAATATCATGTTGCCGCGCAAACGCCCGGGCCTCCCGCATCGATGTGCCGCTCGGCAGGCACAACGGCCGTTCGATGATAGCGCTGTGGCTGCGTTTGACTTGCGTCACTTTGCCCGCTTGTTGCTCTATCGATAATGCACGGTGAATTACGCCAAGACCGCCTTCCAAGGCCATCGCCTGCGCCATCGTTTTGCCGGTTACACTATCCATATTGGAAGACACGATCGGCAGATCCAATGGTAGATTGTTGGTCAGTGGACTGGTCAGCGTGATGCGCGTGCGGGATTCGATAATGCCCTTTTGTGGACGAAATAAAAAATCGTCAAACGTTTTTCCACGCCAAAACGAATCCGTCGCGATGTCGCGGCCGGTCATCTCGGCAATCGAGAGCTTCGGGGTGGACATTATGTTCAGGACCTCGCCGTAGGTGGGTAACTCACTGGGATAGATGCAAACACTGCGTTGCTACGTCACGAACTCAAATCGATGGCGGCCAGTCGGTCGATAAGACGGTACTCCAATTTGAAGCCATTGCGCAACGGCTGCGGGCCAACGGTGTTCATTCAATTCGTTCTCGCGGCCGTGATTCGGTCAAAAATGGATTGCAACCCGGCCTTGTTTGCATTTATTTCGGTCTCATCCAGGCCGTGCAGCTCGTGCGGAAATACCAGCCAGCGATCGGTACTGTGGATGTAATAATCCGGTTCGCGATCAGTTTTGTTATTGGATGGTTTGTACCATGGCGTCGCAACCCGGATATCGTGAGGGGTATTTTTCCGGGTGCGTGTTTGCAACTCCGCGATTATCGCTCGAATACTCAAGCCGGTATCGAACACATCGTCGACAATGAGTAATGCATCTTCGGCATTGATAGTACGCACGATGTAGCCGAGACCGTGCACCTGCACATGCTTATCGCGTTGCCCTATGCCCGTGTACGACGAAGTCCGAATCGCAATGTGATCGGTTTTCACATCGAAATAATCCATGATTTCCTGCACGGCGATTCCCACCGGTGTACCGCCGCGCCAAACGCCAATAATGAAATTCGGTCGAAATCCGCTGAGCAGGATCTGCGCTCCCAATTCAAAAGAATCCACGAGCAAATCCTGGGCATCGATATAGATCTTCTGATCAGACATAACGGTATCGGACGTTGCGGGTGTCGGTGGACGGGCCAGACGGGCTATACACTGTTTTGATTCTCGGCGACTTACCGTCGCGCAAGTCTGTTTGGGTCTCATCGGGTATGGGGCGCACTCCCCCAGCAGCGCCGGTCAGAAACAACCTGCGACGGCACGGGGTTCCCAGCAATTTCGAGGCGAATTTCACCAATACCCACCGACAATTAACAATAATATCCATAACCTACGCCGACCACAATAACCAAATAAATACCGGACGTATTGCGGGGTATCCATGCCCGCTACGATTAACCGATAATGGCGATCCTCGAATTCACTACCGGCACGTAGGTATCTGTCATAGTTAAACGACATCAGTTACTCGTATTGTTGGCGGCGCTATTATTGCCTAACGGGGCAAGTGCGTGGTCACTCAACCTCATCAAACAAGACAAAGGGAATGTGCTGTTGGGATTTGTCGGGGGAATTGCCGCCCATGAATTGGGCCATATTTCTCTGGCCACACTTAAAGATACCGACGTTGAATTTGATCGGTTGTCCATTACCTATCCGGACCCGAATCTATCCGATCAAGACCTTCTTGAGCTCTCCTCGGTGGGGTTCCAAATTCAGTGGATAGCATCGGAGTTGGCATTTCGTTACCTAGCCGATGAAAACACGCCGGCTCGCATTCGCAACCGAGCCGCCGGTGTCGTCCTCAGCCATTTGGCAATTACTGCTGCCTATATGGTCTTCTTGAAGAATGACCGCAACGGCGACATCGATGGGATGTCTCGGGTCACCGGTATATCCAACGATAGGCTATTGCTCGCGGTGTCGGTGCCGGCAGTGCTGGACGGTTGGCGTTTATTGGGACACGCGGTTCCGAAATGGGTACCGACCGCGTCGATTATGTCCAAGGGCATTGGAATTACGTGGGTATGGACTTACTGACGGAATCCCGACCCGTCGGGCCGCCATCCTCGCCCCGATTCAGGTCCTGGACTGAATCGTTCGGATAGCGATCAGGTCGCCGAATATCCACCATCGAGCATGTAGACACCGCCTGTGCAATAGGCGGCGGCATCCGAAGCCAGAAAAACAGCCAGGCCCGCAATATCGTTGGCGGTGCCGGCGCGCCGGAGCGGGATTCGCTGCAAAAACCGATTCAAAATTGCCTCATTGTTCCACAGGGCTTCGCTAAATTTGGTTTTGATCAAGCCGGGGCAAATCGCATTCACCCGAATATTATCTACGCCCCAATCCTGTGCCATCGCCTGGGTCAGGCTATTAATAGCGGCCTTACTGACACTGTAAATACCAATGCCGGCCTCGGGTGTGACGCCTCCGATCGAGCTAATGTTGATGATCGATCCCCCGCCGCGTTGCTTGAGGATGGGGTACGCTTTTTTGCACATTTCAAACGGGCCTTTGAGATTGACATCGATGATCTTGTCAAACGCGCGTTCGTCGGTATTTTGGATCGGACCGAATACTGGGTTTGTGGCGGCGTTGTTGATTACGATGTCTAACCCGCCGTAGCTTGCTACGGTCTTCTCGACCAAGCTCAGGGCTTGCTCGACATTTCCCATATTTGCCGCAAACCCTGTGGCATCCAGTCCGTCTGCTTTAAATGTGTCGGCCACGGCATCGACGGCTTGTTGTTTGCGGCTACTCACCACCACCTTGGCCCCAAATTCGGCCAGGCCCCTGGCAATCGCTTCACCAATGCCCTTACTGGCTCCAGTGATCAACGCGACTTTACCGTCCAACTGAAATAGGGGTTGAATTCGTTGCGGTGATGACATTGAGAGACCTCTTGCGAAATGTTCAGTGTGGCGAGTGCAGTTTAATCATACTAGCGGGCACAACTCGCCGTCTCGATACCGTCGTTGAACGTCAGACTGGTTGTTTCCCGGACCGTCTTTCGCGGTAGTAACAAATTTGAGTCTCGCGTCGAGGCTGGAATAGTGACGAAACGATATCGAGATTCGCGAGAAATTTCTCGAAGAAATTATCGTAACCGATTGTTTTTAGGGGTTCCCCGGGCTTGACCTGGAACCCGAACTATACATAACTCTTGTAGTCGGGCTGATACATCTCCGATTTTACGTATTCAAGCACATCAGCGGGTCTCGGCACCGTTGCCAGATCCCGCTTCCAAGCGATCGTGGCTACCGCCGCCCCGATGTGGGCGGAGACGTCGCGGATGTGAGACAGCCGCGGATACAGGCGCCCTACTTTTAGATCCTCTGCACTGACCTGATCCGCCAACGCCTTGGCGGCCGCGGAAAACATTTCGTCGGTGACCAACCGTGCGCCGGAGACCACCACACCCAAACCGACGCCGGGGAAGATATAGGCGTTGTTACCCTGCCCCGGCACAAACTTCTGTGCACCGAGGATCACCGGGTCAAACGGGCTACCGCTGGCGAACACCGCGCGGCCTTCGGTCCACTGATAGGCCTGCTCGGCGGTGCACTCGGATTTGGAGGTCGGATTCGACAATGCGAACACGATAGGGCGCTCGTTGATCCGCGCCATGGCTTCGAGCACCGCCCGTGTGAAAGTCGCGGGCTGGCCGGACACGCCGATGATCCCGGTCGGGCGCACCGCCTCCACAGCGCCCAGGAAATTGTCCGCGGGGGGATGATCGTGGGCGTAGGGGATCTTGTGCGCCGCCAGATCCTGCCGTGACTTCACCACCAAACCATGAGAATCCACAAACCAACAACGACTTCGGGCCTCATCTTCGGAAAGTCCTTCATCTCGCATTGCGCCGACTATCATGTCGCCGATTCCGATACCCGCTTCACCGGCACCGAGAAACAGGAAGGTCTGATCCACGAGCGACCCGCCGGTGATGAGTGGTGCTGCGAACAGGCCAGCCACTACCACTGCGCCCGTGCCCTGAATGTCGTCGTTGAAAGTACACACCCGGTCACGGTACTTCTGCAGCAGGCGGAACGCATTCTGATTGCCAAAGTCCTCAAACTGGATCAGCGCATCCGGAAACACTTCCTGGACCGCACCGATAAACTCGTCGATAAATTCATCGTATTCCGCGCCGCGCAGGCGCCGCTGCTTGAGACCGATATACAGCGGATCGGACAACAATTCCTCGTTCTCGGTGCCCACGTCCAGGGTCACCGGCAAACAATGGGTCGGATGAACGCCGCCGCAGGCAGTGTAGAGCGCGAGCTTACCCACCGGGATGCCCATGCCATCGGCCCCCAGGTCCCCCAGCCCCAAAATACGCTCGCCGTCGGTCACCACAATGACATGGACATCACGGTGCGGCCAGCCGCGCAGTACATTCGCGATCCGCTTGCGATCCTTGGCGGAAATAAAGAGCCCGCGGGGACGCATGAAAATATGCCCGTACTTCTGGCAGGCCTCGCCCACCGTGGGCGTATAAATGATGGGCATCACCTCTTCGAGATGATCAATCACGACGCGATAAAACAAGGTTTCGTTACGCGCCTGGCATCCGAGGATATTGACGTGCTGCTCCAACGGGGTTGGCGTGCGCCGGAAGTTTCCCATCACCCGCATTACCTGCTCTTCCATGGTGTGGACATGGGGCGGCAGCAAACCACGTAGCTTCAGCGCATCTCGCTCCTCCTCGGTAAATGCCGTGCCCTTGTTCAAGGAGGGGTCGTGCAGCAGACCGACCCCAGTGGGGAAATAGCTTGGTACCTTGGGTTTCCCGCTCATGCTCAACTTCGCCTGGTTCTGGTCGACAATCCGTCTAATCGAGAGTTACAAGACAACGCTTCTTGCCGAAGCGCAATGCGGATAACTTATGCAGTCTCCGCAAATTTAAGGAGTCCCTCGCTATCGTGTCGGGGTTTGAAACTACGCTACTGAATTGACGTCGGAAAAGCACTGACGGGGATCAAGCGAGGAAATGTCTTACGCTCCTTTTGAGCATTGGTGTTCTGGCAATATCTGTGGCTGCCTACGATCGAAAAGTAGATGTAGTAGAGCCGGTCGAATGACTCTACATGTTAGGAATCGATATTAGAAAATCTTAGGATTTACAAAAGGATTATGGATTGTGATGGTGCCCCTGGGCCGGACTCGAATCGGCATGGGTGTTACCCCGAGGGATTTTAGGGCGCTCTGACCTCCTAATAATAATTTATTGTACCTAGTAAAATCAATAGCTTACGAGCGGGTGTTATATCGAAACTAGTAGTATTTTGCGGCGGCACTGTGCCACCTGATCTTCCCCCGAAATACTGGACACCGAGTTAAGGATCATACAATGATTCGAGACGAGGTGTTAAATGACAAAGCAACGAAGAAGTTATACAAAGGAATTCAAGCGAGAGGCAGT
>JAOTWM010000244.1 GCA_029862885.1 Gammaproteobacteria bacterium | reverse complement strand
GGCTACAAATCTTAATCTCTCGTCCACTAGGCTACTCTCTTTCCAAGGCATTGGACCCCTCCAAAACCTCGATTCTGTAACCTATGTCTCCGGTATACTGTGTAACCTATGTCTCAGGTAGGACATCTCATTATTTCTTGATTTTTAAGGGATTATTGATATCCTCACCAAACCGTGTTTCATGCGTTCTCACGGGATTTCAGCCTTTCTGGTAGCACCAGGGTAGCACCAGGGTAGCACCAGAGTAGCACCGAGGCAGTAATAATTTGTTTCTGAATCCGTTCGCCGGAGAAACAGGTAAAGGGCTGCAATACCTAATCGGCAGCCATCATACTTCCCGGAAATTCACAGTTTCTATGGAATGTTCCAGAAAGCACGAAGACGCAAAGGTGGATCATGCCTGAATCGATATCGCTCATATTCACGAAATCGGCTCTGGCACAGCTTGAGCCCCGGGATCGGCGTTATTACGTCTACGACCGCGGCAGCGCAAAAAGCGTGTCGGGTCTCGTCATGAGCATAACGCCAAAAGGCACGAAATCATTTTTGGTTTACCGAAAATTGAACGGCCGACCCAAGCGCGTGAAATTAGGCCGGTTTCCCGCGATGACCGTTGAACAGGCACGACAGCACGCCATACAGGCCATCGCAAAGCTCTGCGATGGGGTTGATGTGATTCGGGAGCGGCGATCGCAGCGCTCACGACATATCACCCTGGCACAAGTGTTGGGCGATTACTGTCGGGACAGAAGTCTAAAACCGTCGACGGAGGCTATGTACCGTGGTCGCCTCGCACAATACCTCAGTGATTGGATGAATCGACGGTTGGACTACATTACTCGTGATCGCGTGGCGGACCGACACCAGACGATTACTAAGACAAGTGCTACGAGCGCTAATAAAGTCATGCGTGTGTTGCGTGCAATCTTTGAATACGCAGCCGGCGAGTACTTCGACGAGTGCGGACGTGCGCGCTTTCCGGACAATCCGGTGCGGCAACTTTCCCACAGACGCATTTGGAACAAAGAAACACGCCGGGACTCGCGATTAAGCACTCAGGATCTGCCCGCTTGGTTTGGAGCGGTTCGGCAGCTCGACAATGTGTGGCGGGATTATTTGATATTAGTACTGTTGACGGGCCTACGACGCCGCGAGGCCGACAGTCTGAGATGGGATAACATCAATCTACGTGAAGGGACACTCACAGTACTAGAAACGAAGAATGGCGACCCACACACGCTGCCACTGAGTGACTACCTGCTTTCAATACTAGAACAACGCCGGGTTGTGTCGCAATCGCCCTGGGTGTTTCCATCACGCATTGGCAGCCGTACGGGCCACATTCAAGAGCCGAGTAAAGCGGTACAGCACGTGCGCAAGTTAGCCAGCGTGCACTTTACGATCCACGACCTACGTCGCACATTTATTAGCGTAGCGGAGACTGTGAATGTGGGTGGGTACACTCTGAAGAGATTGCTCAATCACCGCGTTCGTTCCGATGTTACCGATGGTTACATCGTGCTCTCCGAAGAGGAGCTACGCATACCCATGCAACGGATCACTGACACGATCGTGCGGGCGGCGCATATCCGTAAGGGTGATGTTGTACCGCTGTTCAATTACCCACGGGCATCATGAAGAAGCAAACGTACAGTAGACGATTAGGACGCGAGGACAAGTACGCCGGAATCTTGAGCACGAATGTTGTTACCTACTCGTCCGATGATAACTCCGATGATCTAAAAGCTGGACTGGAACAAATTAGTAAGCACACCGTGGAGTCAGATATTGCCCAGCTAGAGGATGGGGCACGGGAGATGCTGAGTGAGTTAATTTGTTTGCACAAGGCCTACGATGATGGGCGAGAAACGCTCTTGGCGTTCGTACCGCGCTGGTTGATGGAGCAGAAGCGGGTAGATCATCTCAAGAAGGCTGAGCTTGAACCTGAGTATCGAGCGGCAAAAATCCTGTTCTACGCAGACAATACGCGAGAAGCCATTGCGAAGGGCGACGCCAAGAACGCTGTTTGGAACGCTATGCGGCTAATGCAGGAAAGGCATCATTTAATTCTGTCGCAGTACGAGTATTTGATCCGTGTGGGAGAAGCGCAGCTTAATGCTGGAAGAAAGGGCATACGCAAATATGAGAAAGTAGATAAAGCCAAATGGCTGGATCGAGCGCGGGAGCTAATTGCTCGATCAGACAAGCGTCCCTCAAACACTCGCCTTGCTAACAAAATCTCCAAGGAGACGAAGGCCGGCGTACAAAGCGTAAGGAAGCACCTAGATATTCACCTGCCTAATCCTCGGAAACAGGCAAAGGGCTGCAATACCTAATTTCCGATCACTATATTTACTGAACGACCATAATTTTTGGAGTTCAGTAAATGAATCAAATCGTCTCAATACTCAGTAAATATGAGGGCATCGATCCCAGTCTTGCCCTGCTCCGCGAGAGCGACGCGGCGATAATTCTGGATGTGCATCCAGGCACATTACAAAATTGGCGCAGCAGCGGCAAAGGTGGCGTGCCTTACGTAAAGCTGGGGGGCGCGATTCGCTATCGGTTATCAGAGCTGTTGCGGAAATTGGAAGAGTCCGCTCGGACACACACTAGCGATGCACAAGGAGGTGGGTGATGAGAGAGAAATACAAACGCCCGGCGGCCAGGCCGGGCGTCTCAGGAAAAGCGCCGCAATCTGAAATCACGAGGCTCCACAACTCTAACAATAGCAGCGGAACGCGACAAGCCCCGGGCGGGTGCACATGTTTTGCGTCCGGCTGCTGTTCCTTCTGCTGCGCTTGGCACGATTATTACGCCGCCGCCCGTGGTCTGCGAGCCATTGGGCATTGAGTGCTAACGACGTCGTTCAGCAATTCTCCGACGAAATGGCCCACGCTGGTGCCGTCTGCAACGATCAAATTGTTCCCGATGGACAACTTCACCGATTCGATGTTGATGGCGACAAAACTGTTAACCGCAGTGGTTGGTATGTCCTCCATCGCGATGGTGTCCCGGCGGGTGCGTATGGTTGTTGGAAGCGTGATATCACGGCGAACGGAAGCCCCCCTGTGCCCATGTCGGGCCAGAATCGGGGTCTTTTATTGATGCAATTTGAGGAACTACAAAGATGACTAAAGAAACGAAACAACCACCCTTAATCGATGAGGAAGGAGCCGAAACCACAAACCCGGCAACACAAAAATCGGAAACCCTCATCGATCCCTCCCATCTTCGGCTTTCGCAAAACTTCGCGGAATCCGTTGACGTGAAGAAAGCTCTGCTTACCGTGCCAGTGCGCAAGCCGGGACGGCAGGACTTTGTCCGCGTCCACCCCGATGAGTCCTACCGGCTGGAAACGGCGGTGCTGGAATTGAAAGAGGACCGGGAAACTTACCTGGTCGATCCGGCTATGTGGCCCGAGCTGCCCGGCGAGATTGTGCCCAAGGTGCTATTTTCCACCATCAACCGCCAGGGGGTGTTAACCCTATGGCCGGTTCGCCTGCCTAGCGCGGATGGCCGCCATGACGAGTGGAGCCGCTCCGCCTTGGACGCGGCGACGATGGCGCAAAAGCGGTGGATTCGCGTCGCGGCCAACATGGGATTAGGAGCTTATGAAGTCTATGAGGCGGTGGGCAATCTGCCGGAACCGGAGTGGCCGGATGTCGACTTCCCGAAAATCCTGCGCCTAGGATTTAGGGGGCGCTACATCGACAGTATGGACCACCACGTGGTTCGCCGTCTCGTGGGCGAGATGTGATCTGCGTTGGCTCACAGTTATTCCGTGAAGCGTGGCTGGTGGACTTTGAGTTTTCCGCGCCGCCGGGTGAACGACCAAGTGTCATTTGCCTGGTAGCGTGGGAGCTTAGCACCGGGCGCAAACTTCGTCTGTGGCAAGACGAACTGGCCGGGATGAAACAGCCGCCCTACGGCATCGGCGAAGACGTCTTAGTGATCGCCTACTATGTCAGCGCGGAATTGGGTTGCCACTTGTCGTTAGGCTGGCCCTTACCCATTAACGTGCTGGACCTGTTTGTCGAGTTTCGCAATCATACCAACGGCCTTGCCTTGCCCTGTGGAGCGGGACTGCTGGGCGCTATGGCCTGGTATGGACTGGACAGCATCGAAGCGGCGGAAAAGGAAAGCATGCGGCAATTGGCTATTCGCGGCGGGCCGTGGACGACAGAGGAAAAGATGGCACTGCTCGAATACTGCGAATCGGACGTAGCGGCGCTGGACAAGCTGCTTCCCAAGATGATACCCACACTCGACACGCCTCGCGCCTTGTTGCGTGGGCGTTACATGAGGGCGGCAGCGCACATCGAGCACAACGGCGTGCCAATTGACACCGACACATTGACGTTGTTGCGCGACCGTTGGCAAGAAATACAGGAACACCTTATCGCCGAGATCGACGAATCCTATGGTGTCTTTGAAGGCCGCACCTTCAAGAGGTCACGCTTCACCGATTGGTTGATTGAACAAAACATCCCCTGGCCGCGACTGGCAAGCGGCGCGCTGGATATGCGCGACGATAGCTTTCGGGAGATGGCCCGTGCCCATCCGAAGGTCGCACCATTGCGCGAACTGCGCGTCGCACTATCGCAGATGCGCTTATCCAAATTGGTCGTGGGCAACGATGGGCGCAACCGTTGCCTGCTGTCCGCGTTCCGCGCCCGCACCGGGCGCAATCAACCCAGCAATAGCCGGTTCAACTTTGGTCCTGCCGTTTGGTTGCGCAGTCTGATAAAGCCTAACGCCGGTTACGGGCTGGCGTACATCGATTGGTCGCAACAAGAGTTTGGCATTGCGGCAGCTTTGTCCGGTGATCCCTTGATGATGGCCGCGTATGAATCCGTCGATCCTTACTTGGAGTTTGCAAAACAATCAGGCGCCGTCCCACAAGACGCCACCAGGCAGACACACAAGGCGCAGCGAGACCAGTTCAAAGCGTGCGGATTAGCGGTGCTATTCGGTATGGGCGCGGACTCACTGGCGCAACGCATCGGCCAGCCCGTTATCCTCGCGAGGGAGTTGTTGCGACTACACCAACAAACTTACCGCGTGTTCTGGCGGTGGTAAGACGGTGCGGTGGACCACGCCATGCTGCACGGCAAGCTGTGGACCGTGTTTGGTTGGACCGCCCATACTGGCAACAATCCCAATCCGCGGTTCCTGCGAAACTTTCTCATGCAGGGCAACGGCTCCGAAATGTTACGCCTAGCCTGCTGTATGGTGGTGGAACAAGGCATCCGCCTATGCGCGCCGGTGCATGACGCCATTTTAATCGAAGCCCCACTCGACGAACTGGACGCCACGATAGCAAAAACAAAAGCACTTATGAGCGAGGCGAGTGCTATTGTGCTGGACGGTTTCTGCCTTCGCTCCGATGTGGACGTGATTCGATACCCGGATCGCTACACGGACGAACGCGGCGGCAAGATGTAGGATACCGTGCAACACATCCTGGCGACGCTGCAAACCCGCGCACCTGAGCCCACCCCACCTGTGCGCTCATGCAACGTTACCTGCGCACAGCCGCGCACCCGTCCAATCTCATTATCTGTCTTATTGGGCGGATCTTAATAATGATGGACCCGCTCAATCCCAAAAGACTCGCCCTGCCAACATCAAAAGCGACGCAAAAGACCAACACGAAACCGCCACGTCATAAGCCTGGAGAAAAGTTCCTCAAAGGACCGATCCCTTGGATCTGGCTTGTTACGGCTGCGCATCAACCCGGCAAAGCCCTGCATGTGGCCATCGTGCTTTGGTTTCTGGCGGGAGTAAAGAGAACGCGCACCGTCGCCTTGTCTGGGACTGTCCTGAGAGCGCTTGGCGTCAATCGCCACTCCAGTTATCGCGGACTCGCGGCGCTTGAACAAGCAGGGCTAGTGAGTGTGGAACGTCATCCCGGTCGTAATCCCGTCGTGACCCTCCGGGAGGTAATGTCTACGTGCCATTCGCGTCAAAACCCGCACGCATACAGTGGCGGGCTGCGTTCGACGTCCAATCCTTTACCCCTGATCCCATCATGGCAAAGCGTCCACAAATCCAGTGTCAACGCTGTGGCGTCCCATCTCGTAATGGAATCTGTTCTAGCTGTCGTAGAACAAACGAAAGGAATTACGACACGACGCGGGTAGGGGCGTTACATCAATCGCTACCCAGGTAGACCACGTGTTGCCAGCGAGGGATGGCGGTAGCGACGATTTGTGGAACCTGCAAAGTTTGTGCGGGGGGTGCCATTCGCTCAAAACTTTTGCCGAAGGACCGAGGGGGGGGCAAATTTCTAGCGGGAAGACCGTTGGTCAGTCGCCGGGGGACACATTTTACACCCGCGAATTAACGAAATCAGCCAACGACGGAAATGACATCTATTCAAAATTGCGTTAAATGCGGCACCGCGTTGCCCGAGCCGAGGGGCAACCGACGGCGATTTTGTGGCCCGGCTTGCCGCCGGACCGCGGAATACGAAATCCGGCGGCTAAACCGGCGACTCGAAACCATGGAGCGCGACCGGGATAAACTGATCTCTCAGGGCGATTGCGGATTACAAAACATGTATGGACAAACTTACGCCGCGGAACTCCAGGGGATAAATCGATCAATTCAACAAGCCGAGGAGCGCTTGTTACTTTTACTCACTGAGGACGAAACAAAATGATTTTTCGATGACAAACATTTCCGACGCGGTATTACCGACTATTTCGACGCATAGAGACATCAGCGCGCAGCCCAATCCCCGATTCCACGACAACATTGCACTGTGCTCACTCGTTGCGACGTAATTCTATCGGAATCACGAATCGGCAAAGAATTACAGTGCTCCTAGAGGAAATTCAATCCCGTGTCCCTGAGCTAGATCACGATACGATCGGAAACTTCCGCATACATTCGATAGTTGGAGGTGAAGGACTGAGCCGACATGGCCTGTTTTCTGGTTGGCCTCCTGATCAGTCCTTCCTGATCTCAAAAATAGCTCCTCCAGCTATTCGCTAGATCTTCGTATTTTGAGGGTATGGTTTTTCCCTCCGTCCTCTAGCCATAAACGGAATACACGGGTCTGCGTCGGCTGTCTCGGTCACCGATGAAAATTAGCTCCATGTCACAGGAGCGGCTGAGCGATGGCTAAAACCTGGATGGAGATATCGGTGATGGGTGTGTATCGGTTCTTTACCCCTTCCTTTCACGCTTATCACACATATTGCTATCGAATTGCCCCACACATTTGCGACCGAGCCGTCCTGAAACGACGTGAAATGGCCTTTTTCTTCCTGTAACGAAGTTGGCACGGCCCTTGCGGGGTACAGAGGCAAGATCAAAGCATGCTATCGACACGAATCAAGCCAACAGTCAAAAGAGAGGGGCCATCGACCATGAAACCCAGCGATCAGCTCGACGTTGTATTCGTCCGGTCGGGATTTATTCCCGCCGAGAATTTCATAATTGTTTTACTCAAGGGGGCGATCCAATGAAACGATTTATCACACTCGCGTTGTTTTCGATGCTTTGGCTGGCCGGCTGTGGCGGTGGGTCCA
>JAOTWM010000243.1 GCA_029862885.1 Gammaproteobacteria bacterium | reverse complement strand
TCAGCATGAACACGATGATGCAACCGGCAATGATTCCTGGCATAGCATAAGGGATGATGATTCGGCGCAGCACCGTAAGGCGGCTGCCGCCGAGGTTGTACCCGGCCTCGATCAAGCTGTCGTCCATGCCGTCCAGGGTCGACGCGAGGGGCACGATCATGAATAGCATGACCGTGTATACCAGTCCGACTATCACGGTGGCGTCGTTATAGAGGAACTCGACCGGCTCGCCAATAATGCCGGACCACTGCAGGAACCCCGAAAGCATTCCCGTTTCCCGCAGCAGAACGATCCAGCCAAATGCCCGAACCAGATCGCTGACCCATAGCGGTATCAAACACAGGAGAAACAAAGCGCCTTTGACGCGTCGCCGGGCGATTTTGGCGATATAGTAGGCGATGGGGAACCCGGCGATCAGCGTAATCGCGGTGACCAAGATCGACATCACCGCGGTGCGCAGCAGGGTGTTCCAGTAGATCGGTTCCTTGATGAAATCGACGTAGTTGCCGATCCCATAGGTGAAGACCCGCGGACCCACTTTCTCGCGTAGGGACAGCAACAAAATGCCCACGTGGGGCAACACAATCAGCAGGACGATCCAAAGAATAAACGGCGTCAGCAGTAGTATCAGCGACAACCGCTGTGTATCGCGTTGCAACATCGGCGCCTCAGCGGCCTGATGGATAACACGTGCTGTGGGCGGATTCCCACCAAAGATCGACGACGTCACCCGGACTCAAGTCGGCATTGACCCCAGTCTGCGGGAAGTCCACCTCTATCAATTGATCGTCCCCGGTTCGAACCAGCAGACGGCTGTTCGCGCCATTGAACAGCAGACTGTCGATGCTGCCTTCCTGGGTGTTCATTCCTGCGCGCGTTTCCGGCCCCTGGGTATTCTTGCGCGCAACCGAAATGGATTCGGGACGCACGAAGATTTCCACCGGCGTTCCCGGCCACAGCGTGCTGCCGTCTATAGCAACGCAGGTCATGGTCAAGCCGGTGTCAGTTTCAACTCGCGCCCGCGCGCCGTCCGGATGAACAACCCGGCCATTCCAACGGTTGCTGTCTCCCACAAAACCTGCCACAAATGCCGTTACCGGCTTGTGGTACAACTCCTGCGGGGTACCGATCTGCTCGAACCGGCCATTTCTCATAACCGCGACGTGGTCGGACATGACCATGGCTTCGGACTGATCGTGGGTGATATAGAGAAACGTCGTGCCGAACTGGTGTTGCAGCAGCTTCAGTTCGATTTTCATGCGCTCGCGCAGCTTCAAGTCCAGCGCGCCCAACGGCTCATCCAGCAGCAGCACATCGGGGTCGAGAACCATGCAGCGCGCGATCGCGATACGTTGCTTCTGGCCCCCGGACAGTTGGTCGATTTCCTTGTGCGCCACGTCCGGCAGGCCGATCCTTTCGAGGACATCCACGACCCGTCGCTCGATCTCGTCGCTGCTCGCACCCCTGGACCGTAGGCCATAGGCGATGTTCTCCTTGACGTTCATCATCGGAAACAGCGCGAGATGTTGAAACACCATCTTCACATTGCGCTTGTTCGGCGGCGTTCCCAGCACCGATTTACCCTTGATCCTGATGTCTCCCTGACGCGGCTCTTCGAAACCGGCAATCATCCTCATGAGTGTGGTCTTACCACAGCCGGAGGGCCCCAGAATAGAGAAGAATGAGCCGCTGGGAATCTCGAACGTAACGTCGTCTACCGCTACGAGTTCATCGAAGTTCTTAGTGACCTTTTCGCACTCGAGATCGTACACGATTGCCGAATTCGTGATTAAAAAGGAGGGGCCGGGCGGCCCCTCCAGACTTTGCTAAAATCAGTTGGACGTAGCGGCCTTGATTCGTTCCAGAGTCTTGCCTTCCATGTCCTCAACACCAGGAGGGATGTTTGCGAAGAATTTAAGATTAGCAATATCCGCTTCTGTGAACGCCGCCTGGACCGCAGCCCGCTTGTCGTCGGGCATCAAATCCACTCCTCCCTTCACGGCACCGACCGCGCCAGAATTACCGGAGATCAGGGTGACTATCTCAGGCTGCATGACAAAATTTATCCACTTGTAGGCCGCATCGTCGGCTTTGCCCTTGCGCGGTAGGGTGAAGGTATCAATCCAGGCTAACGCGCCCGTCTCCGGCGGCACGAACACGATGTTTGGATTCTCGCTGTACAGTCTGAACGCGGTGGAATCCCAGGTTTCGGACGCGATGGCCTCGCCAGAGAGCATGAGGCTCATCAAATCGTCACCACCCTGCCAATAGGCCTTGATGTTGTCTTTACAGGCGATCAGCTTCTCGGCAACCTGATCGAGAATCTGTTGGTACTTGTCTAGATCGTTGTAAGCCGCAAACGGATCTTCACCCATGGCGAACGCAGTGCCGAGCAGGATAGTCCGTTTCAAGCGCATCGAGGTCTTGCCTTTGTATTTTGGATCACACAAATCCGCCCAACTCTTGAAATCCGGTGCCTTCGTCTTGTCTGCCATGAGACCTGAGGTGCCCCATTGATGCGGCACGGAATAAACGGCACCATCGATCGTGGTATTGGCCTTAACTCCATCCAACAGACTTGGATCCATTGCGGCCGTATTGATCTTGGAAAGATCCATCGGCTTATAGATGTCGTATTCGAGCTGCGCGCCATGCACACGGTCGTGGCTGGGTTGAGCGAGATCGAATCCCGCACCACCGGTCGCGCGCAGTTTGGCTACCATCTCTTCGTTATTCGAGAACGTAACTTCGACGTCGATGTCCGGATATTTTGCCTCGAACATCTCGATGACCTTATCTGGAGCGTAACTGCCCCAGGTCAGCAGGCGCAGTGTCTCGGCCTGGGCCACGCTCGTCGCGGTCGCGAAAGCGAACGCGGCGGCTAGAACCGGTAACCTCTCTGTCAACTTTTTCATAACATAACTCCTTTGTTGGAGAATCGTTGCAACTGATATTTCACATTTGGATTCGTCGCGTGCGAGTCCGAAGGTCACTCTATCACCGCCGATACACTGTACACAATTCGTAAAGTAGATCAGGGCGTCCATGGCTGCAGCCGGACGATTCCGGGACCCCAACCCGGAGGATGGGCGTGATCCACCGTTTGCGGCCGAACTCCTCGAACCCCAGATGGAAGGTTTGCGTGTTGGGGCGCGCCGGTACCATTACCTGGCGTAGCGCGGAATCGTATTGCAATCCACGTAATGGAGTATGATATGGGGGTCCCCGCCACAAAATAGTTTTCCATGCGGATTCATTTATTAACCTGCTCTAACATCGATATCGGCTGCGCGGGTCGGGGTATCGATATAGGGCGAGTAGTGACGCTAACAATCGCATGACTCCCACGACCGGCACCGACGGTGGCGTGCGCACCGTTATCGATGCCGGTATCGGCACCGTTAGCTTTTATGACCCGCGCAGCAACTCGCTGCCGGGCCGTGTTCTCGAAGCCCTGGCCGCCGCCATTACCGAGTGCGCTCAGGATCCGACCGTCAACGTCCTTGTGTTGCGCAGCGACGGCGATCGCGTATTCTGTGCAGGGGCATCGTTTGACGAGCTGCTCAAGATCAACGACGCCGCGGCCGGCCAGACTTTCTTTATGGGTTTTGCCCACGTCATCAACGCCATGCGGCGCTGCCCGAAATTCATCATCGCACGCGTGCAGGGCAAAACTGTGGGCGGCGGTGTTGGGCTGGCCGCCGCGGCGGACTATACGCTCGCGCTCGATAACGCCGCGATCAAGCTCAGCGAACTCGCCGTCGGCATCGGCCCATTCGTGGTCGGTCCCGCCGTGGAGCGCAAGCTTGGCAAAGCGGCGTTTGGCGCGTTGGCCATTGCGGCCGGCGCCTGGCGATCGGCCGATTGGGCTCGCCAGCACGGTCTTTATGTCGAAATTTTCGCCGATATCGTGGCGCTCGACACCGCGGTAGATAATCTGGCCGCCGAGCTGGCGGCGCGCAGTCCGGCCGCGATGGCAGCCATCAAACAAATCCTGTGGCAAGGCACCGCGGATTGGGACACGCTGCTCGCGCAGCGCGCCGAGATCAGCGGCCGGCTTGTCGTCGCTGATTTCGCGGTTAACGCGATTCGGGAATTCAAGAAGAAGTGAACGGCGACGGCATCGATTTTCGCACCGCGCCGGAGCGCTACCGGCATTGGCGGTTATCCATCGACGGCGCAGTGGCTACGTTGGAAATGAATGTCGATGAAAACGCCGGCCTCATACCCGGCTACGAATTAAAACTCAACTCCTACGATCTGGGGGTAGATATCGAACTGTACGACGCCGTGCAGCGCCTGCGTTTCGAGCACCCGGAGGTGGGTTGTGTGATGATCACCTCGTTGCGCGATCGTATTTTCTGCGCGGGTGCAAACATTAATATGCTCGCTCAATCTTCGCATCAGCATAAGGTGAACTTCTGTAAGTTCACAAACGAGACCCGCAATGGCATCGAAGACGCCACGCAGCACTCGCATCAAACCTATATATGCGCCATCAACGGCACTGCTGCCGGCGGCGGCTACGAGCTCGCACTTGCGACTGATTACATCGTATTGCTGGACGACGGCGCGGCCAGCGTGTCGCTGCCGGAAGTGCCATTATTGGGCGTACTGCCGGGCACGGGCGGACTCACGCGGCTGGTGGATAAGCGCAAGGTGCGCCGCGACCACGCCGATTATTTTTGTACTACAGAAGAAGGTATCCGCGGCAAACGTGCATTGGAATGGGGGTTGGTGGATGCCATTGCACCCAGTTCACAATTTCGGGATACCGTCAGCGCGTATGCTCGCACCGTCGCCGAACAATCCGATCGGCCCCGCGATGCGGTCGGAGTCCGCTTCACGCCATTGCCACGTGAAATTGCCGGCAACCGCATTATCTACAGCACGTTGCGCGCGGATATCGACCGCGACCGACAATTTGTCAGCATCACCATTAACGGCCCTGCAGACGCGGCGCCCGAATCGACCACGGCAATCCATGCGCAAGGCGCCGAATTTTGGCCGCTACGCCTGGCTCGGGAACTGGACGACCTTATTTTACATATGCGTGCCAACGAACCCGAAATCGGAACCTGGGTAATTTCGTCGATCGGCGACGGCCAACGGGTCTTGGATTTCGATCGCTGTCTGACGACCTATCGTGACGATTGGCTGGTTCGGGAAATTACGCTGTACTGGAAACGCACGCTGAAACGACTTGATGTCACGTCGAGGAGTATAATCGCGCTGATCGAACCCGGGAGTTGTTTTTGCGGTACATTGATGGAAATCGTGTTAGCAGTGGATCGAAGTTACATGCTGGATGGCCAATTCGAGGACGACCCACGACCGGCGCCCGCGGTGTCGTTGTCGGCGATGAATTTCGGCCCGTTGCCGACCCTTAACGGCCTTACTCGGCTCGCTGCGCGCTTTGCCGGCACCGCCCCGGCCGGACTGGATGACTCGCTCGAGGCGATGCTGGACGCCGAGGCCGCGGACGCGCTTGGCCTCGTAACATTCATTCCGGATGATATCGATTGGCAGCATGAAGTACGCATTGCGCTGGAAGAGCGCGCGAGTTTTTCACCGGACGCACTGACCGGTATGGAAGCCAGTCTCCGCTTCGGCGGACCCGAGACGCTGGAGTCCAAGATTTTCGGGCGCCTGAGCGCATGGCAAAACTGGATATTTCAAAGACCCAATGCGGTTGGTGAGCAAGGGGCACTGACTCGCTTTGGCTCCGGACGGCGCAGCGAATTCGATAAACGACGCATATGACAACCACAGTAGATCTAAACGAACGTATTCCCAATAACGTAGACCTCGCCGGTGACCGCCGCCTGAAACGCGCGTTGGAAGCGTGGCAACCGGGGTTTCTCGATTGGTGGCATGACATGGGGCCAGTCGGTCATCACACTAAAGAGGTGTACTTGCGCACCGCAGTCAGTGTCGATCGCAAAGGCTGGGCGAACTTCGCGTATACCCGTATGCCGGATTACCGTTGGGGCATTTTTTTGGCCGAGCCCGAGCCGGATCGGCGCATCGCGTTCGGACAGCATCGGGGCGAACCGGTATGGCAGGAAGTTCCTGGGGAGTACCGCGCCCCGCTGCGTCGTTTGATCGTGGTTCAGGGCGACACCGAACCCGCTTCGGTAGAACAACAACGCCAGCTCGGCCTGACCTGCCCGTCGCTGTACGACCTGCGTAACTTGTTTCAGGTCAACGTCGAGGAAGGTCGCCATCTGTGGGCCATGGTCTACTTATTGCACGCCCATTTCGGCCGCGACGGCCGCGAGGAAGCCGAAGGTATGCTGGAACGGCGCTCCGGTGACCCGGATCGCCCGCGTATGCTCGGCGCGTTTAACGAACGCACAACGAACTGGTTGTCGTATTACATGTTCACGTTTCTGACCGATCGTGACGGTAAGTACCAGTTGTCGTCGATGGTGGAATCGGGCTTCGATCCACTCGCACGCACTTGCCAATTCATGCTGACCGAAGAAGCGCACCATATGTTTGTCGGCATAACCGGCTTATCCCGCATTTTGCAACGCACCTGCGAACTGATGCGCGAACATGACAGCGACGATGTGCGCCGTTTCGGTGCGATCGATCTGCCGATGTTTCAGCGCTACATGAACTTCCATTTTAGCGTCACCATCGATCTGTTTGGATCGGAGTTGTCCCGCAACGCGGCTGCGAACTACAGCATGGGATTAAAAAGTCGTTACCGCGAGAGTCATATCGATGACGATCATCGACTGGAACACGACACCTATGCGGTCACACGCCCGGCCGGGGCCGACTTCGCGCGTCAAGACGAACCCGCGCTCAATGCCCTGAACGAGCGCTTGCGCGATGACTATGTTGCTGAGGTCGAAGATGGCCTCGCGCGTCTCAACCGAACGATTGCAGGGTACGATGTGGATTTCACGGTGCGCCTGCCACATCGTGGCTTCAATCGAAAGATCGGCGCCTATGCCGGCATGCACATTAGTCCGGACGGCACGGTACTTTCCGCCGAAGAATGGCAGCGGCAAGCGGTCGGGTGGTTGCCGTCGGATTCCGACCGTGACTATCTGTGGTCCATCATGGAGCAGCCGGTTCTGGCACGCGGTCAATTTGCCAATTGGATCGCCCCGCCTGCGCGCGGCATCAACGAGCAGCCGATTGACTTCGAGTACGTACGCTTCGACTGATCACGGGCTCGATACCGGTCAATAGTGCGCGATCGATTGCCGGTGCAAATCCGGAATATTGGATTACTAACAACTTTCACTATCTGCCTTACGCCACTGTTCTACATAATAAAATAGGAATTTGGAGAGATCGACAATGGGTACGTATTCCGAGCTTCACTATGCCGGCGGGATCCCCGGCGTGGTGGTACCGAGACACTATAACGCCAGCAGCGACTTCATCGACCGCCATACCGACCAGGGCCGCGCTAGCAACATCGCGCTTATCGATGAATCCGGCCGCTATACATACGCCCAACTCGGCGAACGCGTGAATCGCGCCGGCAACGCATTGCGCGCGGCGGGTGCACGCATGGAAACACGCGTTCTTATGTGCGTGTTGGACGGTATCGACTTTCCGGCCGT
>JAOTWM010000012.1 GCA_029862885.1 Gammaproteobacteria bacterium | reverse complement strand
TCTTTCATCGAGGCCAGAGGCATGACTCATCGCCTCATCAACAGGCCGGATAGTCGGACGCAACCTGATTCCCTGTCATCGCCAACATGTGAACTTGCCGAACGGGAGGAGACCATATACGGTTAGAGGCAAAACCGAAAACCGGCGGGTGGTAAAGCCGCGCCGCAGAAATGTGGGCCCGATCTACGTGCCTGGATTCGTAATTGCTACAGAGCGGGTACGCGACGCGTACAATACCGCAATCGCAGCCAGCACTACGACTGGGATCACGCCGTAATTGAGTACGCTCCACCCTACCGTGTAGTGCAACAAACCGGAAAACAATGCGGTACACGCCACGGTCGCAAATACCAGCATATCGTTCAAGCCTTGGGCCTTGGCTTTTTCCGGGGGCGTATAGGTTGTGGTCAACTGCGTCGTGCCGCCTACAAACAGAAAATTCCAACCTAACCCCAGCAGAGCCAACGCGATCAAAAAAGCACTGACACTGTTGCCGGCAAAAATGTTAACCAGTGCACTCAAAATCAAAATAACCGCACCGGACATCATTACCTTGACAACACCGACACGATGAATGAGGTGCCCAGTAAAAAAGGACGGGAGATACATACCGACGATATGCCACTCGAACACCAGTGCGGCGGATGAAAACGGATGTCCGTAGTGTTGCATTGCCAGCGGCGTGGCCGCCATCAGCAGATTCATCGAACCGTAGGCCGTCATCGCGCACAACACCGCGGTCCAATATGCCGGTTGGCGGGCGATCGCTAACAACGGGCGACCGCCTTCGGATCGTTCTTCCGTTCCGGGTGTGGGAATACGTAATTGCGACACCACCCACAACGAGATCAGATAGATCAACACGAGGCTCCCGTAGCCACCGGCAAACTCGGCATTGGCAACCAGGTCCCGCGTGAAGCTGGCGAGGTTGGGCCCGGCAAACGCCGCGACAAGACCGCCTGCTAGTACTAGCGAAATCGCCCGGCTGCGATAATCCACCGTCGCAACGTCGGCCGCCGCGAACCGGTAGTATTGTCCGAACGCATTAAACACCCCCATCGACACAACGCCGATACAATAACCGACGAAGTGGCCGATGTATATTGAGTATGCGCAGACCGATGCACCAATGATTGCGGCAATCAAGCCCAGCATAAAACCATTCTTGCGGCCAATTTTCTTCATAGCCATAGACGCTGGAAATGTAGTGGCCATCACCGCTAGGAAGTGAAACGCCAACGGCAATGTGGCGAGGCCTGGATGTGGCGCGAGGGCGAGGCCAATGAGCGCGATACTCGCGACCAACAGCGAACTTCCTGTCATCATGAGAGCTTGGCAGATCGCCAGTAAGATAACGTTGCGTTTCAACGCCTGGCGCTCCACAACAATTCGGCCCGGCTATTGGGACTGATGCCGGGCGATGTTATTCTGACGTTATGTTCTACCGTATCCATCAATTGTCGAGCCGAGCTCATGTTCGTAAATACAAATAGCAATCGATTGTAGCTGGCCGTGCACACACCGGAGCCAGCAAACCCTCTAGCCGACGGCGTGGTCGACCACGCCGAGCAGCTGAAATCGATGCACGGTGAGTCGGCGCAGGCCGAGTCGTCAGCACAATGGATCTTGTACGAATTCGACACATATTACTCGGAATTCCTCGGCATTCCGGACCTCGCCAAACAGGCATTCGAAAATCGCGACCCGCGCACTTCTCTCGCGCTGAGTAAACAGCGTCTTTCACTATATAGCGCGAGCGTTGCGCAGCTAAGCGCGACCCTAATTGACAACTTTCCGATCTTTGCGGAACGCGAAGAACTCTGGGACCAGGTTGAGCAGCACTATCTCATTCTCATCGACGGGCGTTACGAGGCCGACCTCGCGCACGCCTATTACCACTCGGTCCGCCGAAAGATCTCTCCGGACGAGTGGCGACCGGTTGAGTACTCGTCCCGCCAAGCGGTGGAGGCCAGCGGGGAATATGTTAGCGAAATCTACCGCGAATTCCCCGGTGGCGAAGCAGTACAAAACGCGACAGTGGCGGAAATTTTACAGTGTCCCAATTTTTCGATTCCTTACCGCAACCTTTCCGAAGATGCCACACTCGTCACCGAACGTATCAACCAGGTAATCAACACGAATCCGAGTCAGGTCGGAACGATTCGCTGTATCCAAATGATCGAGGCCGGATTCTATCGTAATCGCGGCGCGTATATCGTCGGCAGAATCATATTTACGGACGAGTTTGTCATGCCATTGATTCTTGCACTGCTCAACGATGATCATGGTATTTATGTCGATGCGGTGCTGCACCGCATCGCAGATGGCCACAATATCTTCAGCTCCACACTTGCGAATTTTCATGTAACGAGCCTGTATTATCACGAACTATCGGAATTTCTTCACAGCATCATGCCGCAAAGGCCGCTGGGTCTGCATTATTCTACGATCGGTTATAACCACCTGGGCAAACTGGCAGTAATGAGCGAACTCAAGGAGGAATTGATCGGGGAAAATCAAACGCTGCAAACCGCAGTTGGATTTCGTGGCACCGTGGCTATCGGCTTCTCCGCACCGTGCTCCGCTTACAACTTGAAGATAATCCGCGACCAGCCCACCGCAGACTACAAGTGGGGAGAATTTGAGGGCATCGAATCGGTGTTAAAGAAGTATAACCGGGTGCACGAAATTAACCGCACCGGCAGTATGCTGGACAATATTATTTATTATGATGTCAGACTCGACAAGGACTGGTTCGACAAGGAACTGCTGGACGAGCTTGTCCGCGAAGCCGGCGAGACCGTCGCGCTACAGAACGAGGGCGTCGTGTTCAAACATCTGATAGTTCAGCGCCGGATGACACCTTTGCCTGTGTTTTGGGAAACCGCGTCGCCGGAAGACGCCGAGACTGCAATGATAAATCTTGGCTATTGCATCAAGAATAATGCGGCCGCGAATATATTCAATAAAGACCTGGATGCACGCAATTACGGTGTCAGTGAATTTCATAAGGTATATTTGTTTGACTACGATGCATTAGAACCGTTTGTGGACGTCAAGATTTACGAACGAAACGATGGCATCGACGGCGACGAAGAAATTCCCGAATGGTTCTTTGACGACGGCATAGTATTTTTGCCCGAGGAAGTCAGCGTAGGGTTAAGGATTCCAAACGCACATCTTCGCGGGGTTTTTAGGAACACGCACGGCAACATGTTGGGCACCCAATATTGGCAAAAGTTACAGGATGAGCTTCGGCAGAACAAAGTGCCCAGCGTGCGCATCTATCCGGAGAGCCAACAGTTGGTTAGATAATTAGTATGGACAACCGACACGACTTGGCATTGATTCTCAAATCCAAGATCCCGATCGTAGTGGTGGAATCGCACGAAGAACAACGCGTGCTAACGCTACTCATTGAAATCGCGGAAAGTCTCGGCAAACCCTTATTCAAGTGGTCCGTAACCGAAGGTCTACGTTTCGCACGCTATGACATAGATGGCGAAGCCCAACATGCCGAGCCTAAGGACGTATTGGAGCACATTAAGGCAGAGAGCCAGCCCGGCATTTATGTATTGCTGGATTATCATCATTTCCTTGCTGAGCCCGTCCATACCCGACTGCTGAAAGACATCGCTATAAAGCATTCCAGCGTCGAGCGCTGCATCGTGTTGCTTAGCCACGAACTCGAAATCCCCGGCGAACTAAGGCACTACACTGCTGAATTCGGTCTCGGATTGCCGACACCGGAAGAGCTAAAAAGCATGGTGGTGGACACGGCCAATGAATGGGCCGCCGGGAAGAATAATCAGCGTGTCAAGGCGGACCGGCAGGCCACCAAGCTGTTGGTTAAAAACCTCTCGGGCCTTACCCACGGCGACGCGCAGCGACTGGTTCGAAAGGCGATCTTTAACGACGGCGCGATCTCCCACACCGACCTGCCCGGGGTGATGAAAGCGAAGTACGATCTGCTCGATCGTGACAATACCCTGACGTTTGAGTATGAAACGAGCCGATTCGCCGAGGTCGGTGGCTTAAACGCACTTAAGGAATGGCTTACCAACCGGCGCGATATATTTATGGGCAAATCCAGTAATCCGCAATTGGATACGCCCAAAGGCATCTTATTATTGGGAGTGCAAGGCTGCGGCAAGAGCCTCGCGGCACGCGCCGTAGCCGGGGCATTCGGAGCACCGCTGTTGCGCTTGGACATGGGAGCGATATTCAATAA
The DNA here is from genome assembly GCA_029862885.1 of Gammaproteobacteria bacterium. GTDB lineage: Bacteria > Pseudomonadota > Gammaproteobacteria > Arenicellales > JAOTWM01 > JAOTWM01. Next base: position 26,115 of record JAOTWM010000012.1, on the reverse strand, counting down.
GTTCTACGGCCAGAGCGAGCGCAATGTGCGCGAAGCGCTGAAGAGTGCGGACACCATGGCGCCGTGTATATTATGGATCGATGAAATCGAGAAAGGCATCGCGGGACAAGAAGACGACGGCCCTGCACGGCGGATCCTGGCAACGCTGTTGACCTGGATGGCAGAAAAGAAATCCGCGGTGTTTATTGTTGCGACGGCCAATGAAATTTCGCTGTTGCCACCGGAATTGGTGCGCAAAGGTCGCTTCGATGAAATATTTTTCGTGGATTTACCGGATCGCGAAACCCGCGCGCTGATTCTGAAGATCCATCTTGGCAATCGCGCGCTCGATGCCGATAAGTTCGATCTCGACATGCTGGCCAAAGCGAGTGATGGATTTTCCGGTGCGGAATTGGAGCAAGCGGTCGTCTCCGCGCTGTATCGCGCCCACGCCCGGGACGAGGCACTGAATACGGCACTGGTGCTAAAGGAAGTCGAAGACACACAACCGCTTTCGGTGGTGATGGCAGAGCAGGTGAACGCGTTGCGATCGTGGGCCTCCGGGCGCACCGTGCCGGCACATTGATGCTGCCAAGCGGTGTAGCCATGGGTTAATAGCGCATGGACTTGGAATTAATCAGCATCGCGCTCTGTCCGTTCGTGCAGTCATCGGAAGTCGTGTTGCGACTTAAGGACATTGCGTATCGCCTAACCATAATCGATATCACTAACCCACCGCCCTGGTTCGAGGACGTGTCGCCGCTTGGTCGGGTCCCGATCCTGCGCATAGATGACCAGCATATTGTTTTTGAATCTGCAGTCATCAACGAGTACCTGAACGACATCGCGTCGGATTCGCTATTGCCCGAGGAGCCGCTACAACGAGCCAGACATCGAGCAATGATTGCGTACGGCGCGGCGGTATTGGCGGATCTGTCTGGGGCCGTTACAGCAACGGACGAATCCGAGTTCGACGACGCCGCGTACGATCTCGACGAGAAGTTTGACTACCTCGAGGACAAAAAATCGGATGCCGTGTTTTTCGACGGACCCGAACCCGGCCTCGTCGATGCGTGCTTCGCACCTTTATTTGCGCGGCTCGACATTCTCAAACCCGCACGACAGCTCTTAGACCCTGGCGACCACCCGAAATTGGACGCATGGAGTAGTGCCGTGTTGCGGTTAGGTGCAGTCAAGCAGGCCATAGACTCCGAATTTACCGCGCTGTATCGCAAATCCACTAAACAGCGCGACGGGTGGCTCGGCCGGCAACTTTAAGAATTTGCTGGAGCCAAATTTAGCTAGTGGTATTTGCTGCAGCGACTCTCAATAAATACCAAGGATATTTATTGGCCTTGCCGGCGCCGTGTCGACCGGCCCCTAGAAATTCCGGCGGACGATTTGTGGATTGGAAGCAAAATTTGCGGGGTAGATCGGAATATAGCGACCGAGGCGGCTGGCGGTAACCAGAATGGATATTTTTGAGGGCGGCTCCCGAACGCTGGGTATGGTAGTAGATCGCCCCGATTCCCAATTCGTCCGCTATGAATTCGATGGTGGCGGCGAGCATCGCCTCGATCCATATTTCCCGGTACGGCTTGAGGGTGTGCTCCAAATAGTGAGCGATGTCGCGCTTCTTGCCATCAATATTCTTGCACAACCCACATTGGCGCGCCCGATACCGACACTTCAACACGGGGCGTAAATCCCAATCAGCATAGCGAATCCAGTCGGACTGGATCTCCTCGATTAATGCTTCGTCGGCGCCGAAATCGAGGTCGATTCGTGCCCAAGCCAAGGTGTCGCGGTGAAATTTTCCCGGCCCCGCCCGTAACACAGGATGGCCGTATCCATTTAGATAACCAGTCGACCGGGGTTTCACTAAACGGTAATACTCGGCCTGATGCTGATTAGTGAAGTTGAGCTGCAAAACCAAGTTTGCCCCGCGCCGCGATATTTGAGCATTGCGCCAATGCTTTGAACTGCCGTTCCAGATACCCAATCCCAAAACAAACGGTTCGGACGGTTCAATCCACGAGTTTAGTAAGTCAGATCGATTTATTACATTATCGCCGTGACGGGCAATAAGTTGTTTTACGCTGGGTTTATCGAGCAATCGTCGAACCGGTGAAAGCTTAAGTTCGGAAATTGAGCGGCCACGGCCGGTGGCGTACGCCAGCAAATAGAACGCATAGCGATCCTTAAAGTATCGAAAATGCGTTCGACCTTTGGGCAGACAAGCAATGATCTCGCGAGCCAATTGCGGTTTCATTATGCTATTCAGGTTACGTGGGGCGGCCCGGGCCCTATTGCCCGGACCTTCCAAATTAAAATCGTTGCCGATCATGTGCGCCTATCAATCGGAACGCACGTTGATCTTCACGACGTCTTGCATGACTCCTTCGAGCCCACCGAATACAGTGAGCCGGTCGACCTTCTCCGTCACCTTCTCGAGCACTTCGAGTTCCTTCAGACGAAACAAGGTCGGGTTCTCGTCCATAAGACGCGCCGTGTTGAGCGCCGACCGCGTTGCCGCGGTCTCTTCACGTCGCTTGATCACGTTCGCCTGCGCGACCTTCTCCGCCTCAACCACTTGGTTGAGGATGGTCTTCATGTCGCCCGGCAGGATCACATCCTTGATGCCAACGCCGTGTACTTCCAAACCATGGGCGCCGACCTTGGCGCGGACGGTTGCGCAGACGCTGCGGTCAAGCTCATCCTTGTTTCCCAAAAGAGCATCCAGCGTACGTGCTGCAATCGCCTGGCGCACGGCAAACTGCAACTCGCGGTACAACTGCTCAACGAAGTTGTGAAACGTCGAACGTGCCTTGACCGGATCGGCCACCTGGTAGGTTGCCGACAAGTTCACACGCAGACTTACCTTGTCTTTGGTGAGCATTTCCTGACCCGACACTTCCATGCTCTGCAAGCGTAAATCGATTTGCTCGACACCGATGCGCCGGTTGAACTTCCAGTATGCATGCAAACCCGGCTGCAGGGTCTTCACCAGCTCTCCATCTACGATTAGCATGCCGACAAACTTATCTGCCACTTCCGCTACGCAGATGAAATCCTTGACTTGGGCCGGAAACACGCCCGGCCGCTGGCGCGCCAGCAAAGCCACGACCGGCTTCGGCACGGTGTAGTCTTCATCGATATCGATGATTTCCACGCGCACATCGACGATTCCTTTCCAGTACAGCCGGCGGCTACCCGGCGATAACACATCGGCCAGTTTGTTGTCCTTATAGACCAAGCCCACTTGCCGGTCCCCGATTTCAACGACGTCGAAATAACGCCGCGCCGGGTGCTGTCGATCCTTTACGATAAATGCCGTTAATTCGTGTTCGAATTCCGGCACGGTGATCTCATAAGTCTCGATCCGAGTCCGTGGCCCGAAAACCCAATAGTTTCCCGGCTGCACCACTTCCTGTACGTTCCGATTTTTGATCAATAGGCCACGCTCATGTCGCGCAACCACCACTCGCTTAATTCCAAACATTGTCCTAATCCCTATTAAGGTTGCTTGATTAATCCAGCGGAAACAATCCACCGGCCGCATGACGATTTCTTACTCGGTTCCCGTTACAGGCCGCCAATACCGACTCGGCTAGTATTTCATTTTTCACGTCCGTATTTGCCATTGGCTAATTTAGATCCGGCCCCACGACCACCGCGCGAAATACCGCCGGCGCTCGACTTAAGCGCACCCGAGAACGATACGTAGCGACACTTCCTGTAGTGAGCGCAATTCGAATTTGCGCGCTACATAATGCTGTCGTGTACGCCGCCAGCCGGCGCAACTAGCGTTATCCGGCCCGGCAGCCGCTGTGATTCACATTGCGTTCGAATACAACCGTAAACAATGCCAACCACGGGGGCCTTCACTTACAAATTCAGGCTTTCGCCATTTCCAAGATTGCTTCAAAGGCAATTGAGAGCAGGAGTTGAACCTGCGACGGACCGATTATGAGTCGGTTGCTCTACCTAGCTGAGCTATCTCGCTGGTGTTCGATACGCTGCGAACGGCTCGGCATACGCATTGCGATGATTAGCAGCAGCGCACCGGATAGGCATTCCGAACCTATACCGCAGAACCTCCGCGGACTCGCATCAAACTCTGTCATTGCACCCGGACCAAATCTCCGGACACAAAAAAACCCTGGTAGCGCTCGCCAACCAGGGTCTATGCCCGCTGGTAGGCAACGCTCACGCACCTATCAGCGGATAAATTCGCCAACAGGTTACATCACGCCATCTCGTAGATTCGACGTATCGAGTACCACACCGGGGACTTGCGCGAGTCTCGGGGCGACACGATCCGTCAACGCGTGGCACGGCCGCGCGCTTGATATGACGACTTGTTTGCAGTTCTGGTATCTCATGGGGCACGGTATTGTATAGATTCAAAATCTCATGTCAAGTATGAGATCGTATCAATTTAAGTTCAATTACAAATCAACGTTTGCTGTCACGCGGATCGCCTTCGAACTTTGTTTTGCCGAAAGAGGATATATGCTCCCCAAACAAACGCAACCAACATAAGCACTTCACCGAAAGTATCGGTAATGCGAGCGATACGATTATCGTATTGCAACATGCCGAGATCGGAGAGAATGTTGTGCCAATCGTGGATACCCGGCATATCGCTGCCGGTGACACCGCCCAACAGCATCAACGAACCGGATCGCGCGTCGTTTATGTACGGCGCCAAGTCCATCATGCTCTGCGCCAACCACCACAAACCGATTGAAGCACCGAATGGGTCGCGGTTCTTCCATAGCAACACCAACATCGCGATGGCAGGCATCAAGAGCTGCCCCAAACTGCCACCCAGGATCATAAGGAACCGGCCGAACGGCCGAAACACCACGTGTCCAGCTTCGTGGAAAACGAGGTCGATGTTGTGCATAAACGACCGGCCGATCTCGTTGCTCTCCATCGTGGCGAATATGAAACTCCAACCCCACACAAAAAACACGATATAAATAACCACACGCCCCGCAAATACGACGCCGTCCACACGCGATGGAACATAGAATGCGCTCGCGATAAGCCGCTCCCATAATTGCGTGGCGACACCGGCCGATTCCTCCGCAGGAAGCCTGGCCATTGCGAAACGCGCATCCATCCATTTGGAAAATATAAGCCCACAACGCGGGCATTCGTCGTCTGATGCCACATCCGTCGGTTGGCGCTTATAACGACATTTTGGACAGGTTTTATACATTGGGTCGGTGCTTTATTTTGCCCGATACTCAAACATCGCCGCCGGGTCGACGGATAATTTTGCAGACCCGCCGGCCCACAGTTACGTACGCGGCCGCTGGTTTTGTGGATCGTAGGGTGAATCGGCGAGTACGGTGGCCGCACGGCGTTGGCCGAGAATCGGAATTTCCAATTCGCTACCGGGTTGCGCAAAATCAACATCGACATACGCCATCGAGATACAATGGCCGAAGTGGTGCGATTGCGCCCCGGACGTCACGCGCCCAACCAGAGAGCCCCCGTTGTACACGCCTTCGCCCATATAAGCGTCGGCGTCTTTGGTATCCACCTTAAGCGTGACCATACGACGTCGCAAACCGTCCTGTTGTTGTTTTAGTAGTGCGGCCCGTCCGGTGAAGTCTTGATTCTTATCGAAACGAATGAACCGATCCAGCCCCGATTCCAAAGCCGTGTGTTCGATGTTTAGATCGCGATACATCGCTCGATAGGACTTATCCAGACGCAGCGATTCGATCGCGCGATTTCCGGCCAAACGCAGACCATGGGCTTGACCAGCCTCGAATATCACATCGAACAAATGCAGCTGATGGCAGATCGGATGATAGAGCTCCCACCCGAGCTCTCCTTCATAATTCACCCGCAGCATGCGTACATCGGATGCCCACCCTACCGTCGTCGTTTGCGCCGTCAGCCACGGAAACGAGTCGTTCGACAAGTCGGCGCCGGTGATTGGTTGCAACACGTCGCGTGCAAGCGGCCCGGCAATCGTAAAACAACCTCGCTCCAATGTGACGTTGCGCAATACCACACTGCCGTCACTCGGCGCGAGGCGCGACAAACAATCAAAATCGTGGCGTTCGCCGCGCGGAGTGCCGACGAGATAAAACCTCTCGTTGGCTAATCGCGTCACCGTAAATTCCGCGCGCACACCACCGCGCGGCGTAAGCAGGTGGCACAGCGCAATGCGACCCGTCGTCGCCGGCATACGATTGGCAAGAATTGAATTCAACCAGGCTTCCGCCCCCAAGCCCGAGATCTCGTATTTACCCATCGATGTCATTTCGAAGAAACCAGCGCCATTTCGAACCGCTCGTACTTCCTCACCGACGTACGGAAAATAGTTGAATTCGCGATAGCTATAGATATCTTTGGCGGCAACACCTTCAGGCGCATACCACAAAGGGGTTTCCCAACCGTACACCGACCCCCAAACGGCATTCTTTGCGGTCAGGCGATCGTAACATGGTGCTGTCTTCGAGGGCCTTGCCGCCGGCCACTCGTAACCGGGAAAATGAACGCCGAAGTTATGTCCGAACGCTTCCTTGTTTTTCATACCGGTCCATTGGTGATTGGCGTAGTCGCCGAAACGGCGGGAGTCTATTTCCGACAAGTCGATCTCGGGCTCGCCGTCCATGATCCAGATCGCAATCTGCTCACCGACGCCGCCGCCGCCCAAAATGCCCCCTGAAAATCCTTCCGCCAGCCAAAAGTTTCGCAACCCCGCGGCAGGCCCGACCAGTGGCAGGTTGTCGGGGGTCACACATATTGGGCCGCGCACGTTGTTCTTGATGCCGACTTCGTTAAATACCGGCAGTAGCCGGGTGACGGCCTCCCAGTTCGCCTCCACCGAGTCGAAGTTCTCCGGCAGTAAATCCGCTCCGAACCAATCGGGAACGCCGTGTTCGGCGAAGTGCTCCAATTTATCCGGCCGCTCGTACGGTCCGAACATCAGGCTGTTGCGCTCTTCCCGCACATAGCCATTAATGGTCTCATCGCGTAATACCGGCATCTCGGGCAACCCGTCGGCCTGACGCCGTTCGAGGTCCGGGACCGGTTCGGTCACCCAGTACTGATGTAAAACGGGATAGGCCGGTATCGACACACCGATCATACGCCCGGTCTGCTGCACGTAATTTCCGGTGGCCGTGACGATATGCTCGCAAACGATGTCGCCGTTATTCGTTTTGACTTTCCACTCGCCACCGGGCAGACACTCGAAACCGGTTACTTCGGTATTGCGGTGAATGCTTGCACCGTTATCGCGTGCACCCTTAGCGACCGACTGGGTGACATCGGCCGGTGCGATATGCCCATCATCCGGATGATATAACGCGCCGAGCAAATTCTTGTTCTCCGCCAACATCGGCCACAACTCGTGCACACGCTGCGGCGAGACGATTTCGGCATGAATTCCTTGTGTTTCGGCAAGGCTCATATAATTCAGATACTCATCCATCCGCTCACGAGAATTCGCCACCCGCAGTTGACCGCATTTATGCCAGCCCACCGGCTGACCGGTTTCGGCTTCGAGCGCCTCGTATAGCTCGATGCTGCGCGCAATCATACGGCCGAAACTATGACTGAAACTGTACAAAGGAATCAGACCCGCCGCATGCCAAGTCGACCCAGCCGTCAGTTCTGTGCGCTCGAGCAACACCACGTCGGTCCAGCCGCGTTTACTCAAGTGATAAAGTATATTGGCGCCGACGCAGCCGCCGCCGACTACCACTACACGCGCATGTGATTTCATAGCCAAATACCCATTATCGCTCTCAATCATTGTTGAGGGGTGAGCAGGGATGGTACAAGGATGAGGCAGTGCCGTGAAGAGAAATGATGCCCGATACGCTTTACAGCAATGTATGCCGATGCATACCATCATCGACTCCAACAGGAGTAGCGTTATGCGGCACCCTCAATCGCTGGCAGATATCGTAACCAACGGATTGTGCATCGGCTGCGGTTTATGTGAATCGATGGCTGGGCCAGATCGGGTGTCTATGGTGATGGTCGATCCACCGGGACGGCTGCGGCCGAAAATCCTTCAGCCGCTTGACTCGAGCACGGAGCAGGAGATTATTCGGGCTTGCCCCGGCGTGACGATTGATCAACCCATGGATGCACGAACACATCCACAAGCCGAGATCGACACGGTGTTTGGTCCCTGGATCAATGTGTGGCGCGGCCACGCGTCGGACCCATACATCCATCATGTCGCTTCATCTGGCGGCGCTTTAACCGCGCTCGGCATCTATTTACTCGAATCCGGGAAGGTCGATTTTATACTGCACGTTGCGGCTTCCACCGAACAGCCGATGCGATCGGTCCGTCACCTTAGCTTTGACCGCGCCCAGGTTGTGGAAGCGACCGGTTCGCGTTATGGCCCGGCCGCGCCATTGGTTGATTTCAAGCAGCTGCTGGATCGCGGAAAGCGCTTTGCCGTAATCGGCAAGCCATGCGACATCTCAGCCGTCCACAATATGTGCAAGCTCGATCCTCGGGTCGACGATTTAGTGGCCTACACGCTCGCGTTTTCGTGCGGTACGTTTGCGGATTTAAATTGTTCGCACGCGATGCTGCACCGTAACGGCATCGCGAGCGAGGACGAAGTCAGCCTGTTTCGGTATCGCGGCTATGGGTGCCCCGGGCCTACCCATGCCGAAACCAAGGATGGCCGTGCGGTCGACGAGGCCTATCGCGATTTCTGGTACGGGCCATGGGGCTGGACCCACCAGTTTCGCTGCAAAATTTGCCCTGATCCCACCGGAGAGATGACCGACATCTCGGTGGCGGATGCATGGCCCGGCGGCGGGCCGAGCGAGGAAGAATGGGGCGGCTGGAATCTGTTTATTAGCCGCACCAACAAAGGCGATGAGTTAATGAAGGAAGCGCATGACAAGGGTGTTCTGCATCTTGAAACGTCGGACATCAGCGCGATTTACGAATGCCAACCTCATCAAGCCGTCAAGATCCAGGGAATGGAGGCGCGGCTTAGTGCGATCGAACAAGAGGGTCAAGTAGGACCGCGGTTTGTTCACCTTCGACTTAGCGATGCGGCCGCGAGAACCGACGCCGAGTTTCAGAATCGAAATCGTGAGGGCACGCGGGAGCGAATCAAAAAAGGCGTGAATCGCGAACCCCTTGCGTAAACAAGCTCTCGACGTAGCGGATAAAGGAACGTACAGCCACTAGTTGAAAGTACGGCATGCATTAAGAGATGCTACGAATTTAGGCAAATTAAGTGTAAAGGTTGTAACTTGATCTAGCAGAACAAAAGTTATGTTCTAAATTGACCAGACAACAAACAAGTTTCCAATAACCTCAAAAGCGGCCATTTCTGATAACTTTGTATACTTCCGCTGTATACTCACAGCGGTCAATTCTATAACTATGTATGTCATTGGATTTGGACGGTAAAGTCGTGCTCCTGGTTCAAGTTAGTGCATGGTAAAGACTGATTCCGGATGATAGTACTTCGTGGTTCCGGTGGGACTACCAAGGTTTCCCCACATGTATATCAACTCCTTTCTGCTGAATCTGAATGGCGTAAAAGTATATAGGACGACCTGACTGTATTGACTAAGAGACACACCAGCTATTTTTAAAGTGAAGCAGTCACAGCCTAAAAAGTAGAAGTGTAGACTTGACGCCTAGATGATTTACATTCCAGCCAACTCTCTTACGTGGGCCTCAACCGACCGCGCTAAAGCGTCCAAGTTATAACCGCCTTCCAGCACGGATACGAGTCTTCCATTAGCAAATCGTTGCGCGATATCGTTGACAATCTGAGTGAGTTCTCGATACCCGACTTCAGTGAGCTTTAACCCAGCTAGAGGATCATCGCGATGCGCATCGAAACCAGCGGAAATAAAAACAAATTGGGGGCGAAACGACTCCGCGGCCGAAACCAGCTTATCACTATAAGCCTGTATAACCTCTGCATCATCTGATCCGACCGGCAAAGGAACGTTCAGGGTCTTACCGATGCCCGCTCCAGAGCCGGTCTCAGTACTAGCGCCGGTGCCGGGATAGTACGGCCACTGATGGGTGCTGAAATAAAACACGGAAGGATCAGCATAGAAGATGTCTTGCGTGCCATTGCCGTGGTGCACATCCCAATCGACGATAAGCACCCGCTTTAGCCCGTACTCCTCCTGAACATACCGCACCGCGACCGCCACGTTATTAATCAGGCAAAAACCCGAGCCACGATTCGCGAACGCATGATGGCCAGGCGGGCGCAGGGCAACAAAGGCATTTTCGATCCTTCCTGTCATGATGGCATCCACTGCCTTAAGCACACCGCCCGCTGCGAGCTTTGCCACCAGGAAGCTATTTTTTGAAAGGACGGTATCCTGGTCCAGATACGTTCGCGCCTGGTACGCCGCTTGTTCTAATCGCTGCAAGTACTCTTCTGTGTGTACCTCGCGCAACCATCTTTTTTCTGCGGGCTCTGGGGCTATATTGGTAAGGACATCGAGTAGACCCTGACGCTTCAATCGCGACATGATTGCTTCAAGCCTTGCAGGCCGTTCTGGATGGCCCATTCCAGGATCGTGCAAGAGATAATCAGGATGATAAACAATTCCGGTTGTCATGGCGCCCGCATAGCAAGGCAATGTGATAACCCAAAGAAACAAAGTCAGAGTCACTGCTATCGCGTTCATGTTTTATCCAAGAATCTTAGCCAGACGGAAAAATTGTGGGCAGCGAAGGAATAGCTATATCACTGGTGGCGAATGTCTGGACATGGCCGAGAACTGCCCTCCTGTGAACTTGCTCCAATAACAATAGAGGGCAAATAGTACTCATTCGAGTGCTCAATTTACCATCACAGACCGATTGTCTAGAAATCGGTCCGTCGGCTTAGATGGTACAATACAAGCGGTAGACGTTGAAATTTAACCTACTAAAGGCGCTGGCTACCTTTATTTTCAGCTCGTAAACCCAGTATACGTACTCACTTACGGCTACTAAATTTGGAGTACTCACTATGGTTGAAGAATCTACAGATGCGGTGGAGAAAAAACTCGCCGAACCATCCCCCGAATCACCCACACGTCGAGAAACATGGATTCGCCTGCTATTTCTGCTTCTCTTTATCTTTATTTATGGCGTCGCAGAAGTTGTATTGGGAGTAATCGTCATTGTTCAATTTGGTTTCAAACTGATTACTCACGAAACCAACCAGAAGTTGTTGGATTTCACTGCCGGGTTGAATAAGTATATCTACGAGATTCTCCAGTTCATGACATTTAATTCTAACGAAAAACCGTTCCCTTTTTCGGACTGGCCTGGTTGATCAAAGAACTCCAAATAACTCGCTTTATTCACAACGGGTAAGGAAAAGGATTTCGTTCAGCTTAATGTGATTGTGGCTTAATGGGTCAGGTCTGGAATTTAGAAATGCCCGGTTAGCATCAGGGAGGCAAATTCATGCGCCCTCAAAATGTCTGCTTCTCCAATGCGAACAATTTAACCAATGTGTTGCATCGACCGGTTGAAACCGCAGCCGAGAAGAGCCGTTCGCCGCACCGCAGCGTTTCTTCCGCTATGGGCAAGAAGCGGGCCTTTTTTCATAACGCGTGATCGTCTTCTTTTTCCTTAGCAGTCATTCGCTGTGAGATTGTAACGGGCTGCAATATACTCGAAGCCGTCATTCATGCCACTGTGGTACAAGGCGGCTACCGACCCAGGCTGTGTGAAAACTATTTATGATGTCACGCTATCCCATTTTTCGAGTTATATAAGGCAGTTGTGGGGCAGAGAAACTAGAACCAAAGGGTTAATGACTAATATTGTTGTGCTGTCCCAAATGTTTTTTCCAATTCTGAGTTTTCACACAGTCTGGACCCAGAGCGGACGTTTACCGCACCCGATTTCTCGCTTTACAGCAAGATGCATGCGGGATGAAAATTGGATTATGGGCTCAACAACTGATGTCGCAACGATATGGTCGGAATACGGGCAAGGGATCAAGCAGTTCCTCAATGCCCGGTTACCGCGTGGCGCGGATGTTGATGACCTGGTTCAGGAGGTGTTGATCAAGTCCCACCAGCACATCAACGATGTTCGGGAGCCATCGAAGTTCCGTCCCTGGTTATACCAAGTGGCCCGGAACACCCTGAATGACTACTACCGTCGAGCGCGACCGGAGGCATCATTACCCGATATCCTGCTGGCCCCCGAGGACGATGTGGAAGCATACGAGGAGGTCCGACAGGAGCTGGGTAACTGTATCCGGCCCTTCATTTCGCAGCTCCCCGAGAAGTACCGGGACGCCGTGCAGGCCGTCGATCTTGATGATGTGCCGCAGACAGAATTGGCGGATAGACTGGGATTAAGTCACTCAGCAGCGAAGTCCCGCGTCCAGCGGGGTCGGGCAATGCTTAGAGAGCTCTATCAGAGGTGTTGTGCCCTGGAGATTGATGCGAGGGGCAACCTGAGCGCCTACGAACTCAAGGACGACGACTGCTGCTGACGAGTCTGCGTCTTTTTCAGGTATCTCGCGTCTCCCTTAGTAGAGACTAACAGGAGATCCCGAATGAAAATCGTCAGCTCTGGAATTTGCCCTTTCGTCCAGCGGATCACGGCCCTGCTTGAGGCCAAGAACGTCCCCTACGAGGTCGAGGATATCGATATCAGCGACAAGCCCGATTGGTTCCTTGAGATATCACCGCTGGGCCAGGTACCGGTCCTGATAACCGACGATGGTCGCGCGCTTCACGAATCCGATGCCATCGTAGAGTACATCGAGGAGACTGCCGGAGATCCGCTGTTCCCTGCTGATCCCGTCGAGAAGGCTCGAGAGCGGGCGTGGTCATACCTGGCCACAAAGAACTACCTTGTCCAGTGCTCGACGCAGAGGAGCCCCGATCAAGTCACGTTTGTGGAGCGCAGCGCCAAGCTGAATGAGGCATTCGCAACCGCCGAAAAGAGACTGAGTGACGGTCGATTCTTCAGGGGGGATAAGGTTGGCATGGTTGATATTGCATGGTTGCCGTTGCTGCACCGTGCGGCCATCATTCAGCAGCACTCTGGTTATGACTTCTTGGCCGAGTTCCCGAAGGTCAAAGCGTGGCAGCAGAATGTACTCGCCACAGGTCTGCCGAAGAAATCCGTCGCAGAAGATTTTGTGGAGAAGTTCACCAACTTCTACCTGTCCGACGAGACCTACCTGGGTCACCCGGAGCAAGGCCAAGCTCGACAGGCGTGCTGCGGTCCGACCGAGCGATCGGTCGCTTGCGCTTGCTGTTAAAGAGTGTGTGAACTAAGCAAAGTTTGAATCGGACAATCATTGAGGAGAACAAAAGTGAATGAACATATGAAAGAGCTTGTGGCCATGGGGGCTTCGGCAGCGGCGAACTGCCATCCGTGCATGGATCACCACCTCGCCAAGTGCGACGAGCTGGGAATTGACCGCGAGGAGGTTGCTGCAGCGGTCAAGGTGGGTTTGATGGTGAACCGTGGCGCCGAAAACGCCATCCGCAAAAAAGCACGCGAGCTTCTGGGCGAGACCGCGATAGAGAAATAAACCTCAGCGAAATCAAGTGAGATCCTCAAAGTAGAAGGAGAAAACAATGGCAGAGACAGTACCAATGCCGACGTGCCCGATGGCAGAGACATGCAAGGGAATGATAAAGAAGCCGGGCTCCAGGTTCTGGATGATTATTCCCGGAGTTGTCTTCATTATCTTAGGTGTGACCATCATTATTTATCCACAGATCCTGGTATGGCTTGTAGCGATCACCCTTATCGTAATGGGGGTCGCCATGCTGATGATGGTCAACTTCATGCGTAATATCGGAAAACGATTCCAGAACACGCACGAATAGGCTCGGCAGGAATAGCCGGTCCTGAATATCATAATCAATTCGACGTCCGCTTGTGGCCGAGAACTGCCCTCGTGGGAGATTATCTGAACGGCAGGTCAGGGCAATGAACGGACTAAGATCGTAAAACGATAGATGACTGCTTGGGGTCGAACGCGGCCCCTCGCGACTCTTGTATATAGAGAACCGAGGAGCGGCTGCTTTTAACGGTAAAGCGGAAGTCTGATCCAGATTACGATTACGCCTGCTGCGGAGTGGCACCGATCACCAGGTTGAAATGGGCAACGAACTCAGTATCCCCACCGCTAGTAGGTTTAAATTCGGCCATGACCAGCGGCCGTCGCTCCACGGGGATTCTATTGAACAGAAAATCCTGGGCGTTGCGCGGTTCGTCTTTGATGTAGATCTGCGTAACTAAGGGGTCATGCCCCAGCGGAAACACTGCTGTGTGTATGTGGGGCGTGCGGCCAGGGTACTGAACCGGCAGGATGGTGCGGAATCGGTAGTTTCCTTCGGCGTCGGTGATGGTGTGGCCGTGCCCTTGGAAATTGTCATCCAGGACCACTTGCCGATTGTCGCGCGGGTGGTGGTAGCGACCGTTGGCATCGCACTGCCATATTTCGATGCGTACGCCGGTCACGGGGTGCCCGTTTGTGTCTACTATCCGACCTGACAGGTCCGTATTCTGTCCCTTCGCCAAACCGTTTCGACCTGCCACTCGCGTGAGGTCGTTGTCGTCGTCCAACGGCAGTTGCTCGGGGTAGAAAGGGCCAGTCGATTGTCGTGGTGTCGGCAACAGTGTTTCAGCCCACGCCAAATGGGGGGCTACACCCACTATGCCGACTAGGGTCAACAGTTTCCTGCGCAACCGGTTGATTGTTGATTTGGTCATGGTCGTGTTTTCTGATCGTTAAGCCGTGGAATGATACTTCGTATGAACTCTATGCATGAGATCGTATTAATGGTGATTTGTTCCATTTCTTAACGCAAGCGGTATTGCTGGAACCGTGGTTCGGCAACCTGAGCGTCCGGCACTGCATGACCTCAATGTCCCGTTCGCGACACGTACAATTAAAGTAAATCAAATTCCCGGCAATGATATGTTGACTAGCCCGGATATTTCACCAAGGCCGACGATGGACCAGGACTCTTTTCAATATTTGAACCGGTTACCGTGTGTGTTAAGACACGGGGCCTGCATATGGTATGTCCTGTTCGGACTCAGAAAAATCGGGCGTCATATTTGGCACGATCCCCCTTGATCCATAGCTGCGGCTATAAATCGGACAAACGATCGCACCGACTACTTGGCCCGATTTCCCCTGAAATCAGATGCTTTCATGAATTATTCGGGCTAGAAAAGCGATGTCGCGACAGGCGGAGTTCGGCCTAATTTGAGCTGCGTCGCTGCTTCTGCGTTCTTGAGCTTGGCGTAAATACAATTGGGTCCCATGCTACAGCACTGCGACCGGGGGGGGGGTTGCGTCGATCCGTGAGGTCTCCAGATCTTATAACCTATATATGGCCAACCCCTCTCGCCAACGACTGTTTTTTCAGACCGATGCCGTGATTCCCACCGCGCGAAACCCCGGAGTTTTCTGACGAAGCATGGCACCCGATAGCACCCTAACTTTGACCTTCGCGAGGGTCTCAAAACCCCAAAAGCGGCCAATTGAGTTATCATGGAAAACTTCCGCTTCATACTCAGACTGTGTGAAAACGCAGGATCAAAATTGTTGGTGGGGATAACGATCACGCTTGTTAAATTCTAACGTTATAAGTGGAGCTTCAACTGCAAAAGTTGTCTCCGCGGATGAAGATTAAGCAGCACTGTCCCAACAGCCTCATTATTTTTTGTGTTTTCACACAGTCTCTACTCGTTGCGGACATTGGCCCTGGTTTTTAAATCGCCATTTCCCGCCAAAGTCGCTTGATGTCCGTGTTCCGATAACTACCGCCGCACCCTCTGGCAGAACTATCCTAGCCCAGGGTCAGTTTTCACAATGGAGGGTCGGTCCCGATAAAACGCATAAATCGAATCGAGATTTCGATATTTGCTCCAGTCGGGGTTCCAGTCATCATTCGCGCATCGGGTTAAACACCGGAACGCGCACATCATTTTTAGATCCATGATGGAAAAAACTCCAGGAGCAAATCCCTCGGGTATTGCTGGCTGGTCCAGCCAAGTCATGCAGGAATCGATGCGGACCTTGTCCCGTTCCCATATCCACCCATAGGGCTCGATCTTCGCGGGGTCGATTCCGCCAGTGGCAAAAAATGATATGTTATTCGCGCTATTCAGGACAGTTTCAATCGTAACCAGGATCATAGAATCGTGGATGTGGTGATCCGGGCGTGTCATGGTTTCGGTCAGGGGCGGGTCCGGCGCATCCGCTGACCGCTCCCCCGGATACGTCCGCAAGAGATAGTCTACGATGTTGTCCGACTCAAATATCATCTGGCCCTGATCGATCAACAAGGACGCCCGCAGGTTGGGGTTCATCGACTCGAACCCGTCCGGCAGGAAATCCGGGTCGATGTTTTCCTGCTCATAGGGTAGGCCCTTCTCCTCCAGCACAATGATGCCTTTCCGACTGTAGGGTGAGGACGCGTATTTGTTGGTGATAACCTTGATCATGGGTCTTATTGTTGCCATTGTCGCGTATGTGTATCTAGCACCGCAACGTGAATTCAGTAAGTCCCGGAGTCGGAATAGCAGACATATCTCTGCGATAGAGGACTACGCCACCACCTTGAATAGTTGTTGTTCACCAGAGATTCCCTTAAGGGCATGAACACCAAAGTCTTCAAACTCAATTCCTGACCCAGCAACAAGGTCCTTAACTGTTCTTGACACAACAATTTCCCCGGCAGAAGCCATCCCTGATACACGTGCCGCCAAGTGAATCGCCACCCCCTCAAGTGATTCTCCACGAATCTCACATTCTCCAGTATGTATGCCAATTCGGAGACTTAAACCTAATTGACGTGTCGCTTCTCGTATCGAGGCTGCACATTGGATTGCTCGAGCGGGCCCGTCAAATGTTGCATGAAAGCCGTCACCGGTAGTCTTTACCTCGTTGCCACGGAATATTTCAAGCTGCCTTCTGACCGCTTCATTATGTCCCTCAAGTAGATCGCTCCATTTTTCATCGCCCAAATCGTTCGCAAGTTGTGTTGAATCGACTATGTCAGTGAACAATACGGTGGCTAATGCTCGATCAGTGACCGAAATCGTCTGTTTTTCGCCGAGAAAGTTCTGTATCTCACCAATAATCACTTCACTGCAGTCCCCCCATAGCACGTGATCTCTGCATTCCATTTCGACAAGTTTCGCATTTGGGATTCGGCTTGCGAGGTCGCGACCCGAATCCAATGAGTTGGTAAGGTCGGCTTTGGCTTGAAGCACCAAGCTTGGAACATTGATGGTCGGCAATATTGCTCGAAGGTCAATATCCGCACCCATTCTTAGCATTGCAATGGCGTTCGCCTTGCTTGCACTCGATCGGTAAAATTTAGCCAACCAGTGTCGGTGTTTTTCATCGTTTGCCAAACTCGGTGAGATAAAGTCGATTGCGATGGGACCACCCCACTCGTTTTCAACTTGTTCAAACCACTGCTCAGCTTCACTCGGTTTCGTTCCATACGGATAATCGTCAGACTTTATCCATTTAGCATATCCACCAACCGTAATTAGAGCCGTTGTTCGATCCGGATGGGTCGCCGCGAACAACGCACACATACTCCCGCCTTCGGAATTACCGAGAAATGCTGCGCGTTCGGAACCTGCGGCATCCATCACCGCCGTCACATCGCCCATCTGAACTTCTAGAGTCGGGGGCGCGACACGATCGGAAAGCCCAGTTCCGCGTCTATCAATAACAGTAACCCTAAAAATTCGCGCCAGTGACAGAAGGAAACGAGCCACCCTCGGCTCTTCCCACAATATGTCAAGATTCGATAACCATCCCGGTATGAATATCAGGTCCTGTGAGCCGTCACCGAAAACTTGATACGCGATGCTGACGCCATCGTTTTCAGCGAAATGAGTCTCGGGAGTCATGAGCGGATGTTCGCTCGAATGAAACCAACAATCAAATCTAGCCAGCCTCCGAAAAGTGCCGAGAACCGCCCTCCAGTGAATCTTCTCGAATGACCGCTCCGGGCAAGTTGCAGCCGTATAGGTCGACCAGTTGCATGGCCGCTTTCCCAAACTATCAGATGAGATCGCACTGAACGAACGGAATCGAAAGATCAGATTCAGACCTTGACAAATTAAGGCCAAAGCACTGACATGGATTCAAACCCGAATAAACAGCTCGGTTAAAGCCGAAACCCTTTTGCAGTTTCGGATACGCTATGGAAAACCCATATCGTAGTTTTGCCCCTTCCAAAAACGAAACCCGCTTATGCTTGTCTGTTGGCTACTCGCCTTTTTTTTGCAGCTCTACCAGTTCACTGAGCAATGCCTCGATATTTTTCAGCCGCTGCTCCATGCGTTCCATGTGTTCTTTCATCATTTTTCCCCGACCCATTTCACCCCCTTTATGACCACCCTTCTCTCCGCGGTGCATCATGCCATGACCCATCATCGGCATCATTCCGGGTTGAACCATGATGGTTACCGGTGATACGCCAGAATGCATCATGTGATGACCCATCATGCCCCGATGCTCCACCCCTTTATGATGCATCCCGCCCATCATTCCCGACATATCTTCGCTCATCTCCATAGTCGATGAGGAGTCCATCGATACCTCCTCTTCGGTATTAGCTGTATATCCGGAAGATGCAATTACGAACGTAAATGCGGTTACGATTAATATATATATCTTTTTCATGGTTGTTTCTCCAGTTTGATGAGATTGGCGTGAATGAATTGGGCCCCATACCGCAACACCAAGAACCCAGGGGGCCGTGCTGATCTGCGAGGTCCCCAACTCCGGTAGTCTATATGTACCGAACCGCTCTCGCCAACGGCTGTTTGTGTCGGCTCGATGCCGTGACTCGGCAGCTCAATGAACAACCAAAATACTATGAACAACGAAAAAAGGAAATAGGGTCAGGTCTTGCAATCACTCATATCAGTCGAACCCAACCAATGCCGGTGCCTATCCATCACCCAAATCCGCTTTCTTTAGCGCTCGACTCACGCTCGAGTAATTGACTTTAAAATAAAATACTGCGTGTACACCCTATTCAATCGGCGCATCCCATTCGAAAAACAACCTTCCACCATTTCCACTACCATATGTTAGCGACTACTCATCAGGCAGTACGCGTGACATCTCCATTTGAAGCGTTGGCATACCTGACTCGATAGCAATAACCACTTGATACGATCAGCGTCATTTAGATAGAAATCTTCCCGACGATCTCAGCGGGAGCCGATTTGGCACAGACCACCCGCTAACTCAAGACGCAACGGTCGACTCACGCACCACGTGTATCGCGGTGGTGCTTGATTGCAAGACCTGACCCTTTTCCCGGCGGTGCGGGAGGAGTCGAGAACACGTCGGTTAGGCACAACGCAACGATTCCGACCGAAGATCAAAGTCGCCTCGATTTATCTTTGTGGCCAGACCATTTCGGCAACTCATCGACGATATCCATCACCCGCATGCCGTAGAAGAGGTGACAGGTCGGCCTGAACGCTTCGGGCACCTGTGGCGGCGCGCCGAAATCGAAAAGCGTGGGAAAGGCCAGCCACATATTTCGCCCTTCATCGGCGATTAGCGTACCGCACAATGCGCAGGCCACCTTACAGGGCACGAGTCTTTCATGGCGGTTGAGGACGCTGTTATAGAATCGCAAATGCTCAGCCCCAGTTGCGAACCTGACATCCTCTTTGTGGAAAATTGCGGCCCACTGCATGGGCGCGCCGTGCAATATCTGGCAATCGCTACAATGACAAATCTTGGCGTCGACCGGATCGGCGCGAACTTCGTACCGCACCGCGCCGCAATGGCAGCAGGCACGATACTTCGCGATGAAGCTTTTGTCGTCAGGTGACGAATAGGCTGAGCCAAAGTTCAACGAATCGTACTCCTTGGCCTAGTTCGGCTAGCGTCGAGACGGTCGACGAGGTGATCGGTTAATAGTGCGGCAACATGGCGAACATTGCTATCTTCGATTTAGTTACTCGCATCGCAATAAGTGACAGTCGCTTTAATACTCAAATCGGTCATTTCAACATTTTGACTTCCTTGAAAAAACCAATGCGCCCATCCACAAGTTAGATCAACTCATTTTCCTCAAACACCCTTGTCACACCTTCGAGCGCCAACGTCTGTTTCAAGGACGGCTGCAGATTCGTGTAGACTTCGTATAGCCTCTGCTGATCAGGGTACCAAGTCAGCAGCATCGCAAGATAGATATCGGTGACGCCCGTACGCCCTCCAACCAACCATGGCCCCTTACTTAGCGCTTGATTGAGAATTCCAAAAGCTGAATTCAAATACTGATCAGCCGACTCTACGACTTTGGACAGGTCGCTGTTGGTCGTGTACATATCTGGGTATAGAAGACGCAAGAGCCCCTCGTACACATTCGTCGCGGTAAATGACATCCAGCGATACACTTGGGCTCGCTCGGCACTGCCCGGTGCTGGAATCAATGCAGAGGACAGGTGGCTGTCGGCGACATGAAGCATGATGGCAAGCGATTCAGTCAGGACGCTTTTGTCGTCCAAAACCAGCACAGGGATCTGCCCCCGGGGGTTGACGGCAAGAAATGCCTCTGACTGGTGCTCGTTTGCGTCAAAGCTAATCAGCTTTAGCTCGAATGGCACTTCTAGATGGGTTAGCAAGGCTTGAGGAGCAACCGAACCCGCGCCCTTGGCCCCATAGAGTATCTGCATCCGATTTATCCGTCGACAGTGAATTTGTAATCATACCACGAGGGAAGATTTGAGCTGGCAGGCACTGTCAACACTTATATCTCCGCTGAATACTCTGAGCAGCCACTCACTATTATTTTGCAGCACGAAGTAAGGATACAAAATGTGCAGGCGAACTAACAATGCGAATTTGGATCTCCGCACATAAATGACTATGATTTGATAAAGGAAACGATTTTTGATTATTTCGAAGGCTATATGACTAAAGATCGTGAAAGGCTCGAAAAAGTGTTTTGGCTTGGCATTGCCACTATGGTGGGATATTGGAAAAACGAGGAAGGTCAGCAGGAGCTGCTTTGCATTCCGATAGACAAGGAGATCGATGATTGGGTTAGCCCTGACCATTCCACTTATGGATCTGGCGAAGGAAAAATAATTAGTATGAATATATTCAGTAAAGATAGCGCAACAGTGACGTTTGATTTCGGTGGCCAATTTTTGATACTTTTCAACGAGTAAAGATGGATGGTTCTTGGAAGATTGCGAACAGGTTTTTCGTCGATCAATAAGAAATTGATCCTTTCGCCAACGTAATACTCGATTACTTTTAACTTGGAGGCTCCCAAGAAAGGCCGCGGTGGGCAAAGAGCGGCCATGGCTGGTTTATACTCATCACGGTCAAAATTGCACTTTAAGTCTCTGGATAATTAGCTATTTGGTTTGTTTTACTAAACTCCTAAAGCGTTCTTACAATGCAGCTAGTAACCTACAATATTCGTTTCGGCCTAGGGCGTGACGGTAAGTACAATCTAAAGAGAATTGCACAAAGCGTGGATGGCGCAGATGTAGTTGCCCTACAGGAGGTAGAGCGCTATTGGGAGCGCTCTGGTAACGTTGATCAGGTTGCAGAAATTGCCAGCTATCTGCCCGCCTATTACTGGGTTTATGGTCCGGCTTTTGACATGGACGCCAGCGCTCGAGATGAATCTGGCAACGTATTAAATCAGCGGCGACAATTTGGCACGATGTTGCTATCGAAAACTCCTATCATAAGCTCTCGATTGTTGGTTTTCGGAAAGCTTGCCTCAACAGCGTTCAGCATGGAGCTTGGAGCAGTTGAGGGTTTGATCAACACTAAGGCTGGGCCGATACGCTTTTACTCTTTACATTTAAGTCATTTGCGGGACAGGGAAAGACTATTACAGTTGAAAGAACTTCTGGAACAACACCGAAATTGGCAGTATCGCGGGGGCGCATGGACGGGAGCGGGAGATATCTGCTCGGCTGATTGGAGTGCCGGACAACAATGTCCTCCGGCAACACCTCATGCGATTTTATTAGGGGATTTTAATTCGGAACCCGGCAGTGCACCCTACAATTTACTAACCGGTGGGGAACATACTGATATGGGGTTGGTTAGTTATATGGATGAGTTTGTTGACAGTCTTACAATTAACCACCTTGGGGCAAGCGAGCATACCCATCAAGCGGACGATCCAAACCGTGATCAAACAAAGCGCCGATTAGACTATTGCTTTATTAGCGCAGATATTGCCCATCTAATTGAGTCGTCTTACGTAGACATCAAATCCCAAGGCTCGGATCACTTTCCCTATTGGGTGACAATAAATATCTGAGGGAATACGGGTTCGACTTGCCAGCTATCCAGCCACGCCCGACTTTCGAAGTTAAGATACTTCAACGCGCGGCATCAAACGTATAGCGGACAAACTGAATCAACAGTCACCCGCTCAGTCGAGTTCTGCTAGAGCTTCTCGCTCCTATGGAACTGGTTCTTCCCCTTGCTTCGGTTAATTTGGTCGAAATAAACGTCGAGTGGCGTCACAACACATCGTTGTACTTTTGTCCAGGAGAGCTACTTCCTGTACGCGATGTCCGGATGGTTTTCGCGATGTGGATATTCTCAATCCATGAAACTTTCTGAATCAAGTCAACCTTTAGAAAACAGGTGCATCATATTCCCTATCTAACCATCTGCAGTAACGGCGCAGGACTTTGCAGCGCCTGCATCAAAGTAAGCATCGATCGAGGCTCCTATGAGCGTTTTGCTTACAGACAATCAAATTGCCAGCTACCAGAGAGACGGTGTCGTTTTACTTAAGAATTTATTCGATAAACCGTGGTTGGAAATCCTCGCCGGAGGTGTTGAGGAGAACCTGCGTAATACGAGTAAGCGCCCGGCTGCTTACCTGAATGGCCCTACAAACAAAGCACACTTTTTACGGCGCTCGAATTCGGGGTGAATTTGGCGCTTACGACAAGCTTATGTTGGATTCTCTAATGGCGGAAGCTGTTGCGCGTCTCATGGGTTCATTCCGGGCCATTCTCTTCTATATCAGCGTCTTTGTTAGATCCCGGGCCCACACACCTGAACACTCTGGCGCCAGGATCAGAAGCCCTGGTCGGCGGTGGGAAACCGCGCGTGCAGTATGTGGATGTCGAAATTTGCAAATGTGGCTGGAATACTTTGCGGACATTCGGTTTGAGGCAGCAAACGTCAAGTGTATGCCTACCACAGTTAGTGCATATTCCGGCCGAGCGTGAACAGTGATTCTGGTTTATTGTGAACACCGATTCCGGTTTTGTGTGAACAGTGATTCCGGTCCATCGTGAACACTTTTCCGTTTTTTCCGGAATCGGTGTTCACGATGAGCCGGAATGATTTGTAACGCATTGTTTTTCAATCTATTTGATATCCTCTCCAACTTTTTTTGGAGAGGCGATGTCAACCAAGAGAATCACAATGCGAAAGATTCGAGATGTATTACGTTTACGGCACAGTGCCGGATTATCCATACGCCAGATCCGGGCCAGCACCAAGCTCAGTGTAGGCGCCATCCAGAAACTGCGGGCCAGAGCCGATGCGCTGGAAATCAGCTGGCCGCTGCCACCGGAACTCAGCGACGACAAACTGGCCCGATTGTTCTATCCCGATGCAGACGCCCGTATCTCCGGTCGCTTTGAAGTTCCGGATTGGCCAGGCATCCACCAAGAACTCAAACGTAAGGGGGTTACGAAACTCCTGTTATGGGAGGAATACACCCAACAGTATCCCAACCGCTGTTACAGTTATTCCCAGTTCTGTGATCGCTACCGGCATTGGCGGCAAAAGCAAAAGCGCTCCATGCGCCAAACCCACAAGGCCGGTGAGAAGCTGTTTGTCGACTATGCCGGACAAACCGTCCCAATCATTCATTCGGGTACCGGCGAAATCCGGGAAGCGCAAGTCTTTGTGGCGGTATTGGGCGCCTCCAACTACACCTATGCCGAGGCCACCCTAACCCAAACCTTGCCCGACTGGTTGCAAAGCCATGTGCAGGCGTTCCAGTACTTTGGCGGCTCGACTGAGATCGTGGTGCCGGATAATTTAAAGGGTGGCGTCACCCGAGCGTGCCGCTACGATCCCGATGTGAATCCGAGCTACCAGCAACTGGCGGAACACTATCAAGTGGCGGTGGTGCCGGCACGACCCTTTAAACCCAAAGACAAAGCCAAAGTGGAAGCCGGGGTGCAGATCGTCGAGCGCTGGATACTGGCTAGACTGCGCCATCACACCTTCTTCTCCCTGGCCGAACTCAATCAGTGTATCCAGGCTCTGCTCCATGAACTCAACCACAAACCCTTCAAACAACTGCCGGGCAACCGCCGCCAGGCCTTCGAACAACTCGACCAGCCCGCGCTAAAACCGTTGCCTCCTCATCCCTACCGCTATGTCGATATCAAACCGGTCAAGGTCAATATCGATTACCACGTCCAATACGAACTGCATCACTACTCCGTCCCCCATCAGTTGGTGGGCGAAACCCTGGAACTACAGGCCTCAGATCACCTGATCAGCCTGTATTTCCAGCACAAAATGATTGCCTCTCATCCTCGCAGCTATCGTCCAGGCTTCACCACTCAACCCGACCACATGCCGAAACGGCATCGAAAACACCAACAATGGACCCCGGGAAGAATAAAAAACTGGGCCCGGGATATCGGTCCCGATTGTCTGATCTGGATCACCGCACATCTTCAATCCAAACCCCATCCGGAACAGGCTTATCGGGTCTGCCTGGGATTACTCAATCTCAGCCGTAGCTACCCGGCCCAGCGTTTGAACCGTGCTTGTGCCCTCGCCAATCGCGAAAAACTCGACCGCCTCAAACACATCAAAGCCATCTTGAAAAGCAACCGTGATCAATTGCCTGAACAAATCAACCTAACCACAACCTTGCCCCAGGACCACGACAATATCCGCGGCCCCGGGAACTTCCACTAAACCAGGATCTGAATCTTATGAATACACAACTTAACCAGCGTCTACGTGAACTCAAACTCTCCGGCATGGCCAGTGCCCTCACATCCCAGCTCGAACAACTCGGCACCTATGAAGAACTGACCTTCGTCGAGCGATTATCTCTGTTGCTGGAACAGGAATGCCTGACCCGGGAACAACGTAAACAACAACGCCTCATCCGTCAGGCCCGCTTTAAACTCTCCGCCTCCATCCAGGACATCGACTATCAGCATGCGCGCAATATCACTAAAAAACGCATCGCCCAGCTCGCTCAAGAGGATTGGATCCAACGCGCCCACAATCTCTTAATCACCGGACCCTGTGGCAGTGGTAAAACCTATCTCGCCTGTGCACTCGGGCACAACGCCTGTTTACGCGGCATCAGCGTGCGTTACTACCGGCTCTCTCGCTTGATGTTGGAACTCACCCAGGCCAAGGCCGACGGCACTTACCACAAACTTCTGACCCGCATCGCCAAAATACAATTATTAATCATCGATGATTGGGGACTGGAAACACTCACTACCTCCCATCGTCACGATTTAATGGAGATCATGGATGACCGACATGGCCACTCATCTACCATGATGCTCAGCCAACTCCCCACTGATCAATGGTATGCAACCATCGGTGACAACACCCTCGCCGACGCCATCCTCGACCGATTAATGCACAACGCTCATAGACTACAACTCAAAGGAGAATCTATGCCAAAAATACTTAACAAGTTGACTGATCGTGAACACCTGAGTTAAAAACTCAACTCGTCGATGCGTTACACAATCACCTGTTCACGATGCTCCAGAATCGGCGTTCATAGCTACCGGTATACGCACGTGTGTCCCGCAATGGCTCCTTTGGGCGTCTCGACCGTCACACCATGACCTGACCAATCGATACGCTCAACGCGGGTATTGAGTGACACCGCAACGCCCGCACCCCATGCGGCAACCAGATTGCCATAGCCGTTCAGTGCCTGAAAGCCGAGCTCGCCAGTGGCGCTGGCGAAATCGGCGGTTGAAACAAGATCAATATCCTTCCCCCAGGATGACGCTATGCCACACAAAAGGGGCGAAGCATATTCGCTGTCCATATCGATCACATCGCTAAGGGCCACGTCTTGACCTTGTTTGGCAGCTGCCGAGATTGCCTTG
>JAOTWM010000242.1 GCA_029862885.1 Gammaproteobacteria bacterium | reverse complement strand
CGGCCACCGCCACCGTAATGTCGTAATGGTCATCGGCAACCACCTCAATGTTGTAGGGCGGGTATCCGGCAGAAGCGGATTTTTCGGCACCCAGTGCCGCATTCAGAAGCGAACCGAATCGATCAAAGCCGATGGTGCTGCGATACAGAGGGGTTAAATCGATAGTAGTCATAACATATTCTCCTTAGAAGCAATATGAGGGGTGCTCGCGTACCTATTTCGAGGCGCCCCAAGGTTAATAAATCATCTGCGGTTCGGCTCTACGTCGAGACACCGGCCCGCACAATTAATATGGAAACGGATAGCTGAAAATTCAACCCCTGGCGCCCCAAGGTTGGGGCTGGATCGTTCGCTCGAAGAAGGCCCCTTCTGCTTTAGTTCTTCCTACCACGCATCGATAGCCACAACCCAGAGGGTCATTCCGCGGCCGTGCCCGGGCGGCCCACTACCCTCGTGCTCCGAGAAATGGGCATACCGCGTGCCGCGGCGGATTCCCGTATAAACGGGAAATTCCGATTCGCGGCACCACTCAAAGTCGATTTCAAAACCCAGCACGCCCACATAGTCAGAGCACAATTCTTGCTTATATTAGAGAAAACTATTCTCTGACCCGGATCTTATTGCACAAGCCGGGGGCATCGGAGTAGCAAGCTGCCGCAAGCGGTCATTCTGTCGCTGCCTGCTACAGATAATTATTTAGCGCACCAAATTTTCGAAACGAATCATCGAAAGCGTGACAGAACCGCTAATGGACAGCGATTCAGTCACTCTCAACCCCTATACAACGTGATATTGGCAGTTCCTTTTCGATTTGGTGTTCTTGTTACTCTACGGGTGCGCGGCGAGGTTGAGCTTCTTCTCGGGTCTCCGCAAGATTGGATAGCCGCCAGTTTCGTGTGCCTTGCCGGTGGCCGTCACGTCAAACGGTGCGCCCGCGATTCCAACGCCGCGCCCCGGTCCCGACAAGGGCCAGAATACCGGACCCAACGGCCAGCCAAAGACCGAGTTCGAAATAGGAGCGGTCGGCTTTTGTAACCCTGTCGATTACCTCCTCGTACGTGACGGAGGTTTCCGGGACCAGGAAATTGACATCGCTGTGCTCTTGCAACTGCCAAATCTTCATCGTCAGGTTGACTCCGATTTCGGAGCCGTCGACCCAGACGTCCAGGAAACCCGCCGTGTAGTCACGCACCACTGGATATTTGGGATGGCTAAAGGGATACCTGAATTCACCTTGAACCCCCTCGAGCGTGAAGTATACGGAGGTAAGTCCCGGCAAGATCGCTCCGGCCCCAGTCTTCGAGATATCGTCCTTGACTACGACGGTAGCGATCTTTCCGCTCACCTTGACCAACTCGCTTTTTGCGGGATAACCGCCCGGCCACCCCATGACGACGAACGCCAGGGCCGCCAAACCGGATAAGCCCGACAGAAAGAAATACGGCCACACGGTGAACACAACGGAACCTGACCTTGGCATCTTTTACCCGAGTTCGATCATAGGCGATATCGCTGCTACCCGGCTAACGGAACATTTGAAACCAATTGAGTCATGCTTTTTAGTGAGTTACAAGCAGCATCTTCGGATCAAGAAGTTCTACCTAGCGGGACACCAGTGATGCTATATATGAGTTGACCGTCTGATTTTTCCAAAGGGAGTCGGGATCGCGCCCGATCATCATTGAACCATGATGAACCGAAATCTGCCTTTCCTGTTTGCCGCCGCCGCGGCTGTCATTACCTCTATCATATGGCTGAATGATCGCTTTCCAGGTGTATTGTCGGCCGCATCCGACAAGCTCGATCCGCCTCTTTTGCTTCTCCTCCTTGCCCTGAGCGTTTTCAGCCTAGCCGTGCATCGCCGCTTCAATGATCATCCGGCACTTAAGCATCTGGGAATCGTGATACTGCTCGGTACGCTCGTGTTCGCGGGGTTCAACTTCTTGCGCGAACCCGAGTACCTCGAGGTGAGATTTCCGATCTCCGCCGAGGGGCGTATCATGGTCAAGGCGAAGGTGGACGGTGTCCCAGTGCATTTTCTGGTTGATACCGGGGCGAGCGACGTTGTGCTGAGCCCCAGGGACGCCGAATGTATTGGTTTCGATCATGCCAAGCTGCGCTTCGACCAAGCCTATCGGACTGCCGGCGGCACGATCTCCGGGGCGCCGGTGACTTTGGGCCAGATTGCCGTTGGCCCCATCGACATGAAAAACGTCAAGGCGACGATCAACGGCAGGGCGATGGATACTTCGCTCCTCGGGATGAGCTTCCTCAACCGGTTGTCGGGCTTTTCGGTAACTGACGACACCTTGATCCTGCGCGACTGAAAACCAGCGAGAATCCAAAGCCCGATCGTGTCCACGACGGAATTATCCTGAGGTGGGATCAAGGATCAATTAGTACTTCTTGATGTATCCTGTCGTCTTACGGATAGGAAGTATAGAGCATGTGTTCTTCTAGTTGAAACGCGACCATCGAGGCATGCAGAAATTGGAATCGACCACACCTCGAACCAATAACCCGGGGTCAGAGCACAATTCCTGCTTGAATCAGCGCACGCATCGATTGACAGCCAGGGTTCATAAACTAAGGTGACGAGAATTAGACATTAATCCGGCTGTAGAAATAAATCTGTCCTATTTTCGTTATACATTTCCCCTGCTCACCACTGATTCTGTTCAGACCTCAGCATTGTTCGAATTCCTGTACCAGCAAGGGGCTCCTCTCGGAACCGTGGGATTACGTGAAAATGAGCGTGCATCACTTGTTGTCCGGCGGTCTCGCCACAATTCCAACCCAAGTTGTACCCAGCGGGCTGGAAGTTTGAATCCATCCAGGATTTAACTTCATACAAAAGCTCAAAGGTCGCGATTACTTCGTCGCGATCCAAATCGAAGGCCGTGGCCCGATGCGCCCTAGGAATGATGATTCCAGAATGTTTCAGAGCACCTTGATACTTGGAGTTTTGCGTGAACAGCACTAGATCGCGTTCGAACACGATCCTGTGATGCGGATCAGTGATGGGGCAGAATGGGCAATTCATAGACATTTGGCTCGACGCCTAACGTTTAAATGAACTCGCGACGAAACCGTCGAGTCACGCGCCAGGTTAGCCGCTTTTAGCAGCACGTTCATCTAGGATGTATTTTCTTAAAAACCTTTCGGCTCTCATCACATGGATGATATATGTAAATTCGTTAACAATTCGACAGAATATCCGGCACGGACCGACAATAATTTCTCGATAGGTGGATTTTTTGAGTTACTGAGATTTCAACCAGATAGCAGCTAACCCTACGCATCAGCGGCTCAGCTATGCCGGAGCCGCATGTACGCGTTTGTTATGCGGCATCGGTTCGATCTGACGCAAAGTTCCCCATTGCCTCTAAGACACTTCCAAGAGAACAGCGCGCTCCCATTTGTAGGTATTCCATCGCCCGTAACGATGCCTCATGTGCTTCCTCGCTTGAACCCGCAACACAATCTTCGATTACGCGGCAAAAGTAATCCGACTGATGCCCGTCAACAAAAGTATACTGAACACAAAAGTCAGTAAGGCCACCACACAGTAATAGTGTGTCAATTCTTAATCCGCGCAGCAGGATCTCGAAATCGGTACCAAAGAATGCCGAATAACGCCTCTTTTTAATCAAGTAATCACTTGGGAGAAAGCCCATTTCCTCTACCGCGATGGCCGTGCCGGGGTCGCTCTCAAGACAGTGGACATCCTCGCTACCATCAAGTTCACGCCCGAAATCAACGCGATCGGAGCGGTGCACCTCCTGAATGAAGATCACCGGAATACCACGTTCTCGTGCTTTATCTATTGCTATACGGGCCTCAACCATTCTATCTGCATAACCAGGCATAGTGGGAATGGCCTCATCTTCCCGGTCGTAAAAGGTTTCCTTTTGTATATCGATAACTATAAGGGCGGGGCGTGCTTCGATTAGGTTTCGTTTAGTCTTATACGACTGACTCATATCTTATGCAACAAGTCTGATTTGATTCATACTAACTGACCGCTGAGGCTAGTTCCCCCGTATGCTTTATATGCCACCTAACATCGGGATAAGCGCCCGACGCGACGCCGCGCTGCGGCGAAGGTTCAAAGGGCCGTAGCGAACTGCGTCCACTTGTTAGCTGATGTCACCGTACCAAATTCTCAGTAATTTGAAACTAAACGACATAAGCATGACTGTCGTAGCAACAAATAGTATCACCAAAAAATAATAACAGAGGCGAACCAACTTGTTCTTTATTCGATTAAAGAATCGTGCATTTTCATCAAGACCTTCAGGTACACGAGGGAAACCATCTAACATTGCCCATAGAACTATCGCCCATAGTGACAGGACGATGCTGGGAATTAGTAAGGACTTTTCGCCTGGGGTGCCGATTATCCCTAACACCTCTAATCCAAATATCGTAATCGCGACTATTCCGACAATTAATGCGAGCGGTTTAAATCGTCTACCTGCAACGGCAATAGATCTAAATCGATCGATCATTCCAATTCCTTATTGGCAGCTAACGTCTCGCACGCGCGGCTGACAAAACGCGCAGCGGTTTGGCGGGCCGGCGCGCGAAGCGCGCTACCTCGATGCAATTGTTAGATTGCTCTTTCTCAATTGTGACGCCCACCTATTATGTGCCTCTGGGTCATGTCCGAAACCTGCTGCCATAAATAGATCGCGCCAATCTACTTGAGCTAACTCAATTGCTTGAATTAACTCATCCATTCCTCCTTCGCTCAGCTTTAAAACCGAAAACCGAATTCTCTCCATTTGAAATTTGTCATGATCTTCACAAAACGGAATATTCTCTGCACATTCAATCTTCAATAGTTCTACCACTTCATCCCTTTGCTCTTCCCGGAACAGCGCATTTACTATTTCGATTGTTCGATCGCTCAATGCAATCATATTTGTAGCACTCTAACGCTGGACTGCACCGGCGGCTGTGCGTAGGGCACGCTTGTTGCGACAGCAAGAAGCGTGACCGCAACGAGCTGTCCGTAAAATAAGGTGACGAAGGAATTAAAATCTAATCCCAGCGTCACCTTTTAATGCCTATCAATACTCGATTAGTAGCGGAATATAAACTCAACCACCGGGTTGTCGGCGCGACGCGGAAGCTTGCGATGATAATAAGCGGTGGTCAGTATCAAAATACCGCCAAGTAACAGTACCGTCGCAACGATCAACGACAGCAAAGGTGGATAGAAAGCAATGAGCAGTCCGGCAACAATAAGGATAATTCCGATGAGCATTGTGTGAATCCTGAGTCGTTCGACAATTGATCAGAGTATTCGACCGTCGCCGCCGCTTATTTGATCCAGCGCAGAAATCTTAGAGATCGCCGTGATATGTGCTCAGAAAATATCCACTCTGGTGCAGTGGCCCGGCGATCCTTAACCGAACAACGTGCCGGAGGGATTAAAGTTTAATCCCATCGTCACCATTTACCTAAATCTTTTACTTGCCCCAATTCAGATACTCGCGAAGCGCGTAAATCGAAACGGCTAACGAAATAACCGAACCGGCACCAAATAGCCACTTACCCAAAACGGCATTGATTGACTGCGGTAGAAATGGAATGCCACCGGCGATAGCTTCCGGTGGAGAAAATAGGGCCACCCACAAACCCAGAAAGCTAAAACTCAGGCATACAATTGCGGCGCCTAATGAATTTAGCCTTGATTTCCGCCCCACCAAAACCATACATCCCCCTACTACAAAGACCAGGCCACACAAAGCCAGTATCAGCGGCGGAGAGGCCGGCTCCTGATTCGTCGGTTCAATAACCCCGAGGGCTGCCAGTAGAAGAAAAATACCGATCGCAATGCAAAACCATCCCCAGCCCGGATGTGCTTTCTTCATCAGCATAGATCTTGTAGCGAATCCGCTGGAATCACTTGGCAAAATAAGTCTGTCCCGTTTTCTTTATCATGCAAGGAAGAAATGGGACAGATTTATTCTTAGACTATTTTTGCTTTTTCTATATTATCAACAATTGTTCTCTGACCCGGGTTTTTCTTAAGGATCGTTTGCGGGCGGCAAACCGATTACTTGCCGTAAACTCGCCGCGAGCTTAATCATTTGTTCCAGATTTGAAGCGGCATCTATTTCAAATTCCCGGCCGTCGCGGGTTACTAGTACCACGGGATGGACTAAGCAACGCTCGCGTCTCCGACGGCTGCGGTCCTCGCTGCGTAGATCGATCTTGCTGACGTCACTGAACAAGATCTCCGCGCTGTCCCTGCGGCGATCGAATTCAACCGTCTCTCGCCCAGCATCCACGTCGATGCGGTCCGGTCTGCGAATGCCGAAGTACAAAAACATTACCGTCAAACCTGCCAGTACGACTCCCAAACCACCCACGATAAGATGGGCTATCCACTCGTGCGGATCTTGCCGGTAGAAATGCAAAAATGCGTAGATAAACAAACTGCTCATGGCACCAGTCACCGCGGCGGCAATCCACGCGCTCAGCCGTTTGGAGTGCAACACCAAACGACTTTCATTCTGCTCAACGAGCTTCATGCTCGCGACTAAGATCCCCTTACGAGACCGGGCCGTTCCTACCGTAACTTCCATAACTCCTCTAACCAAATGTCATCATTCAGGTCAAAAGTGTGTTTCATAATGTCACGGCTGCGAATCACGTCAGGCTAGGCATAAACTCCCTGACTTTTGGAGGAAAAACCATTTCGTACAAATGAGCTTGGTATATTTCTCATTTCATAGCCAGTGAAATCATTGTCTTATACAGAAAAAGTCAAATGTCATGAAAAGTTGCCCGGCACGGTGACGTTTTTGGCCAGCCTTGTATCACCGCAAGTTCCACCCTCGATACCATCAACTCGCGGCCAATTGTCCCTCCATTTGAACTGAACACATCGATCACTTCACGTTCTTCAGTGTCCCTTTTAACTTCAACGGAGTGGAAAAGTTTTTCCTCGGCACGGTGATGTTTTTGGTCAGCCTTGTATCGCTGCGAGCTTCACCGTCGACACCATCGAAACTCACATGGCCGATTGCCTTTCCATTTGAACTGAGCACATCGATCCACAAATCAAATTTGCGACCGATTTCTGAGCTGTTAGTGACGAATACAATAACAACCAGGGAAACTGAACTCTCATCTTTACCGGTTACCTCGTACTTGATTTCCTTTATGTTAACGTTTCCGCTCTGGGCGGCAAATGTCCCCCCCATTAAGAAAATCAGAAGTGATGAAACGGTGCAAAACGTTGCCAACGCTTTTCTTTGTAAACTGTACATTGAAAGCCTCCTTCGCGACGAAATTACATACTATTCAGTTCTGATGCGAGCTTACTCCAGCTCGGGTTCCGCCTTCACCCGCGTATAGCTTATATCTATCCGCCGGAAGAAGTAAATGAGCCATTTCATTCATTTCTTTTGAATCAAATTGCTTGTATGCGAGATGACGGCCACGACCCTCTCTGCCAGTATAAGCGATATACTATTCTAGAATAATTTACTGTAGAAAGTGAGGATGGCAAGCCCAAGATCTTTAGACCACTCCGAGTGTTAGGGTTTTGGGTTGGTGAATCATATTTCCTTCTATCCATCGTTGTAGAAACCGTTCGGGATTCATTC
>JAOTWM010000343.1 GCA_029862885.1 Gammaproteobacteria bacterium | reverse complement strand
TTCCGAAACGTGTCTATCGAAAAGAACCTACAACATAATACTCGTCGTTAAGTGGGAAAACGGCATTCAAACTGGTTTGTCAGTATTGTCCTAGAAGCTATCTGTTGATCTGATATATTGCACCCTTTGGCCGACAGTTGAATATCACTGGATGCCGTTTTTTTTCAAATTGGCTTAATCGTTGCAGGGCTACGTGGCCAGGGAAGAACTATTGTAGTGAGCAAAATTCTTGGGATCTCAGCTTATTATCATGACAGCGCGGCAGCCCTGCTTAGCAATGGAGACATTGTGGCGGCGGCTCAGGAGGAGCGCTTTTCCCGAAAAAAACACGACCCAGGCTTCCCGAGAAATGCGATCGTCTATTGCCTGGAAGAAGCTGGTATTCGACTCGACGGAATTGATCAAATCGTATTCTACGACAAGCCACTGGTTAAATTTGAACGCCTTCTAGAAACCTATCTGAGCTATGCACCTAATGGTCTGCGATCATTCATAGCAGCAATGCCAATCTGGCTCAAAGAAAAACTCTATCTGAAGAATACGCTCAAAAGAGAACTGACCGCATTGGCGGATTGCAAAACCAGTGAATTGCCGGAACTTTTGTTTGCAGAACACCATCAATCTCACGCTGCCTCTGCGTTCTTTTTCAGTCCGTTCAAGAGCGCAGCGGTGCTGTGTCTGGATGGCGTTGGCGAATGGGCCACGACTTCTGCATGGCTCGGCGACGGCAACACTATCGACCCACTCTGGGAGATTGATTTCCCGCACTCGCTTGGATTGCTTTACTCAGCATTCACTTATTTTACCGGATTCAGGGTGAACTCCGGCGAATACAAGCTGATGGGTCTTGCGCCCTACGGATCGCCAATATATGTCGATCGGATATTGGATAAGCTGCTGGACTTGAAGGAAGACGGGACTTTTCGCTTGGACATGCAGTACTTTAACTACTGCACCGGGCTGACGATGACGAACAAAAAGTTTGCCGACCTGTTCGACGGTCCACCTCGTCAGGCGGAAACTGATATCAGTCAGCGCGAGATGGACATCGCGGCTTCGATCCAGGCAGTTACCGAAGAGGTCGTGATGCGCCTCGCGCGCACATTGCACGCCGAAACAGGCCAGGAAAACCTCTGCCTGGCAGGAGGCGTGGCGCTGAACTGCGTTGCCAACGGTCGAATTCTTCGTGAGGGGCCATTCAAAGAGTTATGGATACAGCCGGCCGCTGGTGATGCAGGCGGATCTGTTGGCGCTGCCGCGGTAGCTTGGTTTGAAGGTGCCGGCGGGCGGCGAAGTTTTAACGGAAAGGACACGATGAAAGGATCCTACCTGGGTCCTGGTTTCACCAATGACGAAATTCGCCGAACTCTAGATGCGATGGGTGCCAAATACGCGGAACTAGAGACAACCGAACTCATGGATAAGGTCGCCACCGTGCTGGCCGAGGAAAACGTCGTGGGCTGGTTTCAGGGACGTATGGAATTCGGGCCACGTGCACTCGGTGGTCGATCCATCATCGGTGACCCTAGAAGCACAAAAATGCAGACAGTGATGAATCTCAAGATCAAGTATCGTGAGTCGTTTCGTCCATTTGCGCCTTCGGTATTGTACGAACGTGTTTCGGATTACTTTGATCTGGAGAGGCCAAGTCCGTACATGCTTATCGTCGCACCCGTCAAAGAGGAGCTAAGGGTTCCATTGACCGAAGACCAAAGAAAACTTTTCGGTATTGAAAAGCTGAAACTCAAGCGCTCCGAGCTGCCCGCGATTACGCATGTTGACTACTCGGCACGCGTGCAGACTGTCCATGCAGATACGAATCCACGCTATCATCAGGTATTGAAGGCGTTTGAGGAGAAAACCGGTTGTGGTGTTCTGGTTAATACATCATTCAATGTGCGGGGCGAACCAATTGTCTGCACGCCAGAAGACGCATATCGTTGCTTCATGCGAACGGAGATGGACCATCTTGTGCTTGAGAATTTCTTGCTTGATAAGAGCGAACAAACAGAGTGGGAGAAGGACGATTCTTGGAAAGACGAGTTTGAGCTTGACTGATGCCTGCTTCTAACCACACTATTCCCGATCTTGACCGGAAGGGCCTGCGTGAGTTCGGACTCGTCACTGGCGCCATCGTTGCCGGACTATTCGGCGCGTTTTTCCCCTGGGTCTTTAGTATTCAGCTGACAGAATGGCCCCTTTGGCCATGGGTGTTTCTTGTAGTCATCGGAATTTGGGGCCTTGTTGCGCCCATGAGTCTGCGACCAGTTTACCGCCTGTGGATGCGTTTTGGTCTGATTATGAGCCGAATCGTGACGCCGGTAATTATGGGGGCCGTGTTTTATATTGTAATTACACCAGTGGCGCTGTTTTGGAAAGTCATCGGTAAGGACCCGATGGCCAGAAAGCTCGATGACGCGACAACCTACAGGGTACCAAGCCGAAAGACATCGGCAGAAAATTTGAAGAGGCCATTTTGATGCTGGACTTGATGAAAGATCTTTGGGCGTTTATGCGAGAGCGTAAGAAATTCTGGATGGCACCGATCATAATCGTGATGGTTTTGCTGGGAGCGTTAATCGTTCTCTCGCAGGGATCCGCTGTCGCACCGTTCATCTACACGCTGTTTTGATGATTTGAGCCAGGTCGCGAGCGCTGAATCCCTTCGTTGCCGTGTAGGAGCGACACCCGGCGCGATTGCGCCCAGAGGGCGCTCTTAGAGGAGGAATGAGGCAAGCAGCAACCCAACGACAACGCCGATTGCGTTCAACAATGCATCAATGATCGTGCCAAAGCGGCCTGGTACGAGGGTTTGATACCACTCGAGTACGGCGCCAAGGCTAACGGTTAGCACGAATGTCAGGCCGATACGGGCTATCAGCGACTCGATCGCCTCAAGTGACCACATCAACAGCAGCGCGAGCGCCGCATAGATGGCGACATGCATGAACTTTTGTAATGGGGTAGGTGTGTTGACCACCAACCACACGAAAATGGAGTCGCCAGGCTGAGCGCGGCCAGGCGTCACCGACAGGATGACGACAAGCCCGACGAACAGAATCGTGATCAACCATCGGTAGACCGCGGGAATTGAAAGATATTGCTGCATAGGCTCCTTTCGCGGCCATGGGCCGCTCCTACATTACTTTCATAAGAACAGTTGGAGCGGCCCATGGCCGCGATCATAGTCCCGACCGTTGCTTTAGCGCCGCGACAGCACGATCCGCCGTCTTGCCGTCCCAAAGCGGAGGTCGTTGCCCGGACGGCCAGTTGCCGTCAAGGATTGCCGTCAGGTTTTCAGCGAGGATAGACGCATCAATCAACTTGTTCGTGCCGATGCTGACCGTTATGGGGCGCTCGGTATTTTCCCGTAGCGTCAAACAGGGAATACCCAGGTAGGTGGTCTCTTCCTGCAAGCCGCCCGAATCCGTGATCACGACTTTCGCGCCTGTCACGAGATTCATAAACTGAACATAGGGCAGAGGTTCCAGCAGCGTGACGTTGGCCGATTCTGTCAGCCGGGATTCGAGCTTGAACTTGCTCAATCCCTTGATGGTCCTTGGGTGTGCGACAAACACGATCGGCAGTCTTTGCGAGGCATCAACGAGCGCATCGACGATAGGCGCAAGGGCTTCGGCAGCATCAACGTTGGAAGGGCGATGCAGGGTTACCAGCGCATAATTCCCCGGTGTAAGTCCGAGTTGCTCCTGGGTGTTTGCGGCTTCGATCGTGTCCCTGAGCATTTCGAACGAATCGATCATGATGTTGCCGATGCGGTCGATCTTTTCGGCAGGCACGCCTTCACCGACCAGGTTCTCATCGGCGTCTTCGGACGGTGTCCACAGCACATCCACAATCGCATCGGTTACAAGGCGATTGATCTCCTCGGGCATGCGTCGATCGCCGCTGCGTAAACCCGCCTCGAGATGTACGACGGGGATCCACAATTTGGCACCAACCATGGCGCACGCGGCCGTTGAGTTGACGTCGCCGACCACGACGATCCAGTCCGGACGATGCTCCACACAGATCTTTTCGTACTCGATCATCACGCTGCCCGTTTGTTCCGCATGCGAGCCGCTGCCGACGCCCAGATGAAATTCGGGTGCCGGGACCTTCAGGTCCTGCAAGATCGCGTCCGACATGTTGTGGTCGTAATGCTGGCCAGTGTGAACGAGTAAGGGCCGCGCCCAGTCGGTCTTATTCAGGGCGTGAAAAAGTGGCGCAACTTTCATGAAATTGGGTCGTGCGGCGGCGATAAGGTGAATGCTAATCAATGACTTTCCCTGTGCGATGTGCAGTGTGGTATTCGACTTGAGCCTTTACATAATCGATGCGCAGTGGCGCGAACAGCGCAGATTAAGGCGAAGAATACACGTGTTTTGCCAAATACATGCGGCACATTCATCAATTCGACATTGAAATGCCACAGGCACGCGGTATGCTCTCCACCCGGACGAGAATTATAAAAAAAGATAATGCCCGCTTGGTCAGCTAATAGTCAGATCCGTACGCCATTATTGTTAATGGCTGTAATAGAGGCGTCTGTCGCTTTCTCGTCACTCTATGTTGCCGGCGTCATCTTGTTCGGTAGCGTTGAACTTTGTGAGGAATCATTGGGTTCGCTGGCATTGAGAGCCGCAGTCGTTGCGCTCGTCGTTCTCGTCTGCCTGGTTGCGATGGGTCTGTACCAGTTTCATCAGCGCCTCTATTTCCGCGAGGCAGTCGTTCGACTTCTGGTAGGAGTTGCCGCGAGTTGCGTTGTGCTTGCTGTCGTCTTCTATGCGTTCCCGGCTTTAATAGTGTCTCGTGCGTTGGCGGGCATCGCGGTTACTTACTCACTGGTCTTGTTACTCCTGGTTCGCTACCTGTTTGTTCGCACGGTGGATGAGAACATATTTCGGCATCGTACCCTGGTTTATGGCGCCGGCAGCCGAGCGCTAAGTATTTTTGATTTGCGCAGACGTGCCGATCGACGTGGGTTCAAGGTCTTAGGGCGAGTCGCAGCACCTGGCGACAAGGTCGTCGACGAGTCAAAATTGCTGGACATCGATGGCGAGTCGATCACGGAAGCAGCTGTGCGCATGGACGTCGACGAGATCGTTGTCGCGATGGACGACAGGCGCGGAAATCTTCCGATCCGTGATTTGCTCAATGCGCGGCTTCGGGGCATCGATGTTATCGACCTTCTCGAATTCCTCGAGCGCGAAACGGGCAAGATCCGCGTCGATCTCGTGCGCCCGGGCTGGCTGATTTTCTCGCCTGGTTTTCGCGCCGGCTGGCTTCGTCGGACCACAAAGCGGCTAATGGATTTATTCGTCAGCGCAATTGGCGTCACGCTGGGATCACCGGTGATGTTGCTTACTGCGCTGGCTATCAAGCTCGAGGATGGCCCGTCGGCGCCGTTGTTCTATCGGCAGACTCGCGTTGGTCAGGGTGGTGAACATTTCGAGATATTGAAGTTCCGCAGCATGACTGTCGATGCTGAAGCCGAGGGTGAAGCCGTCTGGGCGGATGAAAGCGACAGTCGCGTCACGCGCGTCGGTAAAGTGTTACGGAAGTTTCGTGCCGATGAGGTACCGCAGGTCTTCAATGTTCTTCTGGGACATATGAGTATCGTTGGCCCGCGCCCGGAGAGGCCCGAATTCGTTGAAGATCTGCAGAAGACCATTCCCTATTATTCC
>JAOTWM010000011.1 GCA_029862885.1 Gammaproteobacteria bacterium | reverse complement strand
GAACGTAAGTAATAGCCCAGCTATTGCTTGCGTTTCGCAAAGCTTCCGCTCCTGCTCACGCCCCTCACCTACATCCATGTAGGCGACACAGAGATTGATTATTTTGGACCCAAATGGATCGTTCATGGCTTTTGCAGAGGTTCCTTAAGTGAAATCGGGCTAAACGGTCGGTGCCACGGTCCACGGTTTCATAGTCGTAGCTATGGGCCAAGGACGCTCGTGACGAATGCCACGTCCAATTGTTCTGAGAACCCCGAACGGAACCAACGGTGCATCGGCCCCTCCTCGCCTAAAATCACGAAAATAACCGACTCAAATATCGGCAGTATTCTTCCTGATTGGTCCGCCTGATTGAAATTTCCGGGCTAAATACTAGTTCTCACGGTTGCCCTTGGATGGATCGTAGAAGGGCAGGCTGTGGGTCGTTGCGGAACAGGAGGTATTGGGCCCTCTAACTTCGACTTTGGTGCCGGGCGCAGCGAGAGCCGCGTCGATTTGTACGAGCGCCAGTGATTGATTCAAGACGGGAGAGAAATTCGGCGCCGTGACCTTGCCTACCTTCCGGTCGCCTTGAAACAATTCGGCGTCTGCGTCCACCGCAGTGTCGGTATCCGCAACAATGCCGCAAACCTTGATTTTTTCCTTGCCGATTGAATTCATACAGGCCTGTTTGCCGCGGTAATCGCCCTGTTTTTTCTTAGAAACTGCAAAGCCGAGACCGACTTCCCACGGTGTATTGCTTTCGTCCATATCGAATGGATAAAACAACAATGCTGCTTCTACCCTGACTGCATCGATGCAATTGAATGATCCCGGCAACACACCAACCGGCCGACCGTGTTCGAGAATAGCATCCCAAATCGGGACGACATCTTCCCCTTTGGCGAATATCTCGTAACCCCGCTCACCCGAAAAACCCGTGCGCGAGATCAAGCAATCGTGTCCGAACAGAGTAGTCGGCGCTTGGCGGAAGTATTTTAAACCGGCCAAATCCATGGGCGTGTGGTCTTTAAGAACATCCAGCGACTTAGGGCCCTGCAGCGAAATGTCATGCAGATCATCGTCGAACTGGATGTGAACATTCCTACCCTCAGCCGATTTCTGCAGTTGTTCCATACCGGTACCGCTGCCGTGCACCAGCATCAGATGATTCGGAGACAAGTTAAACATAATGCAGTCATCGGTGAATCCGCCTTCTTCGTTGAGAATGATGGCATACACCGAACGGCCGGCTGGGATCTCAGTCATGTCCCGGGTAATCAAATGATCGGCGACCGCCAGTGCATCGGGACCCAGAATATGTACTTTCTTGAGTCCGGATACATCGAGCAATCCGGCAGCCGTACGCACCGCTCGATGTTCGTCGTTCACATCCTGATCGTATTGCCATGCCATACCCATATCATTCCAATCTTCGAGTTCGGCTCCCAGTGCTCTGTGTCGGTCCGCGAGTGCAGTATGTCTCGAGTAGGTCATGTTTTTATCTCCAGGATATGATTAGGTCGTAGTCGGGGTATAAGCGAACAGCAAACAGGTGACAAATTCCAGTTGAACTCTTATGCAAAATTCATTTACGGCATCTTTTACGCTGGCCCGGCAACCGTCAATTGCACGTCGGATATACCACCTTGTGAGTAATTAGGTTCCGTCCGCTCTATTGCAATCCTAAGATTGCGGCGACTACCATAATCACATTAAACGTCAGATACGGTGCTGAAACGTCACTGCGGAGCCCGATTTTAGTAGCTAATGCCAACTGCAACCTACCAATTCGGTCGGAAAATCCATGCACAGCGATGATATCACGCCGGACGGAACCGGGCTGTCCGCCATCAATTCCACGGCCGACAGCGCCAGAGCGTTCCAACTACTCAATTCGACGCTTATTGAGATATTGACACAACCCGAATCGGCTGAGCCTTTCGTGGAATTGCTGACTGGTATCGAGAAAATGGTCGCCGCCCGCAGCAGCGCCATATACCAAATTCCGGTAGGCACGGCACAGGCTATACCGGTCACATCTACCGGCGATACGTCGAGGCATTCTGCAACCATACAAAATTTCGCCGATGTGCTGCAGCATTCCA
This sequence comes from Gammaproteobacteria bacterium, assembly GCA_029862885.1. Classification (GTDB taxonomy): domain Bacteria; phylum Pseudomonadota; class Gammaproteobacteria; order Arenicellales; family JAOTWM01; genus JAOTWM01. The sequence goes on along the minus strand of JAOTWM010000011.1, from coordinate 28,501 downwards.
CGCCGCCACCAGACCTCTGGTATAACGACAAAAACACGCCCGATCTGCTCATAAAAGCCACGCGGATCGGTGGCGGCGGCAAACCGGCGTTTGCGTTGTTAGTACTGATTTGCGATGACGCACGTTCCATGAGAGCGACGCGGGGCGAACTTTTCGAAGCTCTCACGGAAGGGTTGGCCGATATATTTCGCGCTACCCGGCAGGCCCAGGCGAATCGTCGCCGAGACTTACAAAAAGAGCGTGCCGCAATTTCCCGGGAGCTGCATGATTCTCTAGCGCAGTCTCTTACCTACCTCAAGATTCAGGCGAGCCGCATGCAGTCGATGTTAAGGCAGGAGCATCACAGCGCTCCGTACGACAGGCCAGAAGTGGAATTGGTGGTACGCGAACTCCGCGATAATCTCAACATCGCTTATCGTCAACTTCGCGAGTTGATGACCACATTCCGGCTGACCATGGACGGCAAGGATTTTGGCCAGGCGATAGAGGAATCCGTCGGAGAGTTCGAAAAACGCACCAGGATCGCATTCGACCTAGACAACCGCCTGAGTGACGACGAACTGACTGTAGAAGAAGAGATGCAGATATTGCATATCGTGCGCGAGGCGCTATCCAATATAGTAAGGCACTCTCATGCGCAACGGGCGAAGGTCGCATTGCGCCACTGCGATGACGACAACATCCGGCTCACGGTAGACGACGACGGCGTGGGAATCGATGAACCACAGAGGCGCGCACAGCACCTCGGCCTTATCATTATGCAGGAGCGCAGTCGCAATCTCGGCGGTGAGTTCAGCGTACGGGAGCAAAGCGATGGTGGCACCGAAATTAGTGTTACCTTTACTCCGCAGAAATTAAAGGCTGCACGTCATCGACAGCCGCAGCCTGCGCGCAGTGCATAAGACCCGATAGCAATGATCGATCACGGACCCCCTTATACCGTCCTCGTTATCGACGACCATCCGCTGTTTCGCAAGGGCGCCGGGCAGCTCATCAATCTTGATGAGGATTTCGAATTGGCGGGCGAGGCCACCAACGGCGTAGAGGGTGTCAAACTGACCAGGCAACTCAAACCCGATCTGGTACTACTCGACCTCAACATGCAAGGCATGGACGGCATTTCAGCGCTGAAAGAACTCAAGGCGCACGCGCATGAATCAATAATAATCATGCTTACGGTCTCAAATTCGGAAGACGACATTGTCGCGGCGCTGCGCTGCGGCGCTGATGGCTATCTCCTCAAAGACATGGAACCGGAAGAAATTCTGACAAAGCTGCGTCGCGCGATCGACGGGCAGACAGTTCTTGATGAATCGATCTCTACGCTGCTGGCGAATGTGCTGCGGGAGGAGAACCGCTCTCCGCCGCTGAATCAAATAGAATTTACCAGTCGGGAAGAACAGGTCGTGCTACTCATCGCCGAGGGGAAGAGCAATAAAGTCATTGCCAGGGAACTGGGCATCAGTGACGGCACTGTCAAGGTGCACGTCAAAAACGTGCTGCGCAAACTCAACTTGGGTTCGCGCCTGGAGGCAGCGGTATGGGCATTCGAACATCGTTATTCCAGCATTGGCGCCCAGCACCACAGGGAATCCTGATCTACACCCAATGGACTACTCCTGACGAGGAATTGCGCGAAATCGACATGTTTCTCAATATCGCAGTGTGGCAACAGCGCGGCTATTGAATTGACTCGAATATGAAACCTCACGATGATGCGAACACCTCGACTTCCCGCTCGATGCTAAATCCTGCGAATCTACTGCAGCCAAATCCGGAGGGGCGCTACAGGAATCTGATCGAGAACCTACCACAAGCGGTATTCGAGACTGACCGGGGCGGCCGCTGGTCGTTCTTGAACGAGAGCTGGCAGCAGCTTTCTGGGTTCGGCGTGGGCGAGTGCACCGGCACCAGTTACTTGGACTACGTGCATCCCCAGGACCGGACCCGGTGTCAAGCAACGTTCGCGAAAATGCAGCGTGGCGATGTGGACCACTGCACCGAGGCATTCCGATTTCTGATCAAGAACGGCAGTTATCTATGGATGGAAGTACACGCAGCACCGGTCCGATTCCCGGGACGCGGCTTCGTCGGTATCGTGGGCACGCTCATCAATATTTCGGATCGAGTCGGCGAAGAAGAACTGCTTCTCGCCAACCAACGGACATTGACCGCGATGCTCAACGATCTGCCCGGAATGGTGTACCGTTGCCGGAACAATCCCGACTGGACCATGGAGTACGTGAGCGGCAGCAGTTATGAACTCACCGGCTACAACCCTCAAGATATAGTAAACAATAAAAAACTTTCTTACGGATCAATGATTCATCCCGACGACAAACAGGCTGTATGGAATGAGGTGCAAAACGGGGTCCGCGAGGATCGTCGGTTCGAGCTGGTGTATCGGATTATTACCGCGGTCGGCGATGAGAAGTGGGTCTGGGAGCGCGGCAAGGGTATATTTTCCAACAACGATGAGCTGTTGGGTCTCGAAGGGTTCATCACCGACATCACCCAAAAAAGGACCGCGGAACAAAGCAATCTGAAACGGATTCTGTACGATGCGGGGACGCAGCTGCCGACGCGACATCTATTCGTCGACCGTGTCGAGACGGCCATCAGGCGTTCGACGTCCACAGACCGTACATCCGCACTGTTTGTGACGCATCTGGATCGGGTGCGGAAATCCTTTGAGAGGCTGGATTCCGAATCCATCGACCGCGCCGCGCGCGAGGTCGGGCAACGACTGGTAGCAGTCGTTGATCCATTGGACAGCGTCACCCGCCTCGACAATGAACGATACGGGTTATTGGTCGAAAACGCTGGAGGGAAACAATCGGTAACGGATGTCTCGCAGCGGATTCAGGACGCGTTTCTTTTGCCCATCATGGTGGGCGAATCGAAAGTGTACGTTACAGTCAGCATTGGCGTTGCCCTGTGTGAAGACCCACAGCAAAGCGCTGACGATCTGTTTCGGGCTGCAAGTCAGGCTATGCATCGTGCGCATGCATTGGGCGGTGGGCGCTGCGAGGTATTTGATCCGCGAATTCACAAACAATCCATCGTCGGTCTCTGATGGCCGCACACACGAAACACAGATTCGGTAGCAAGACGTTTGTGATCGAACCCATGCATATCCTCAATTCTCTGACAGCAAGAGTCTCCAATAGCCGATAAATACGAATATGCACGACTCCGACTGCGTCAGTCGGTTATACTACCAAGGTGGTATATCTAACGTTTAATTGACAGTAGGTTCCAGTAAGGAGAATCTTAATAATCAGGTAATTTTCTAGTTAGTATTGGAATAATTGTAAAGCCCGCGGAAAACTGTTCCCAGTAGAAGGCTATTATCACGAGAATAATCAAGGTCACAACCACGACAACACCGTATTCGGAGGAAAGTTATGCGCAAAACACCGAAATCAGTATTTGAACGCAAGTTTGGGCGCCGTCGGTTCTTAGGGACCACGTTGGCAGGTGTGGGGGCCGCGCTTACGGCTGGTATGCCCCGTATCAGCCTCGCAGACACAAAAACGGTCAAGATCGGCATGAATATCCCCATGACCGGAGACTATGCCCCGTGGGGCCTGCCGGGCCTTTACGGCAGCGAGATTGTCGCCAACAATCTGAATGCGGCCGGCGGTGTCAAGATCGGTGGCGATACATACATGATCGAGATGGCGGCTTACGACCACGGTTACGATACGGAGAAATCCGTGCAGGGATTCAAGAAGCTGGTACTGGAAGACGATGTGAAGATGGTCATGATGCTTGGCGGGTCGACGGTGGCGTCCATCGTTCCCTGGGCTATGCGCAAGAAGATGCTCACGACTACCTTGCTGCCCAGCGACATTACGCCGGATACGCCATACTTGGTGGCTACCTGCGAATCCCATCCGCTGTATAACGTGACCGGCGTGGAGTGGCTGGCAGAAAAGAATCCGGATCTGAAGACCGCGGTAATCATTACCACTAATGACATCGAATACGGTAAGCAGTCCGCCGCGACCTACAAAGCAGCGTTTGAAGTGGCCGGAATCGAGGTGCTGGATACCAATTTCCACGGTTTCGATGTGGTCGACTTCGCACCCATCGTGAGTTCGCTGCTGGCAAAAAAACCGGATGTGTTCTGCATGGCGACGGATGTCTACACCACACCGATCGTGGAGCAGTTATTTCACCAAGGTTACAAGGGCAAGATTGTGTCCTGTACTTTGGACGGTTATCAAGATGTCATAGCGAAGACCAGCAAGGAATTCGTTGAAGGTTTGGTGTTCCAATTCCCGGATTTCGACGATCCCAAGCTGGTCGGAGGCAAAATTAATTTCCCAGATCCGGGCGGATTCGACGCGTCTTTCAACAAGGATCACGCCGGCGAGTGGTCGGCCGTGGCGTGGGAATACCCGTCCATACTGCTGAATTGGGTGGAAGCCGCGCAAGCTGCCGGCAGCATTGAGCCGACGGCGGTGCTGGAGGCAATGAAGGCCAACGATTCACCCGCGCATACGTTTGGACCAGGGAAGTGGTGGGGCGCCGAACTGTGGGGCCTGGACAACGCCGTGATCGGCGACTGGCCGGTAGTGGCGATCAACGACGGACGCGCCCGCATACAGGAATTCCGAAGCGTTTACACTTGGTGTCAAACCAACGTCGCCGAGCTGTCGAAACAGATGAAGGACCTCGATCTGCGCATCGCGTAGGCGACGTCTACATTGCGGCTCCTGTCTAACGAAGGGGGATTTCCCCCTTCGTTAGTGTCGTTTGCATAGAGGAACCCTGACGTGCCGGGGCGGCAAGTAAATGGGGTGAATTCTTAACAACGAGAAATCGTTGAAGCAGTAAGCCGCCAGCCGTGTCTTTCCCTCGAGGATGGAATATTGGAGCTATTTTTCCAGTCTGTAATCAATAGCTTCATCCAGGGCGGATTCTTCGCCCTGTGGGCCGTAGGCCTGGTGCTGGTGTTCGGCGTCATGGGCGTAGTCAACTTCGCCCACGGTGAACTGGTGATGGTCGGCGCTTACACGGTCTGGGTGCTGCATTCGCAGTATGGCATAGGATACATTCCCGCCCTGTGCATCGCCGTGTTGCTGGTGATGTTCATAGGTCTCCTGATGGAGCGGTTCTTATTTCGCCCTAAACAAGGGGATCCGTTGGGTGGCCTGATCAACTCCATCGGTGTGCTGTTCATACTGCAGGTGGCGGCCCTCGTCGTGGGCGGCACCGGACCCGCAAAACAAGTTGCGCCGCCTTTTCCAGGAACGCTGATCATCCAAGAGTTCCTGCGCATACCTAATCAAAGACTGTTCAGCATTGCGGTTGCAGTAGCGGCGCTACTGCTTCTGTGGTTTTTTCTGACCAAAACCAAACTCGGATGGTCGCTGCGGGCGGTGGCGCTCGACCGTGAGGCCGCAGCGCTGCAAGGCATCAACATCAATCGCACATCGATGATCGCAATAGGGGTCAGCGGTGCACTGGCGGGACTGGCTGGGGCGTTAATGGCGCCGATATCCAATATCTATCCTACGATGGGGCACAACGTTATTATCACCGCATTCATAGTCACCATCGTCGGTGGCATCGGCAGCCTGTCCGGCGCGGTTCTGGCCGCCGTGCTGTATGCGTTCTTACACACATTCGTTACCGCTTACTTCAGCGGAACTATTGCAACCATGTGTGGGTTATTGATCATGGTTCTGGTATTGATCGTCAAGCCTACCGGTATCATGGGGCAGAAAGTTAGTGAGTAATATGTCCAAGGTCCAGCTATCGCAAATCGCCGGCATCGTAGCGATGCTCGTAGGCCTTATGGTCCTGCCGAACTATCTCAAGTACCACCACCAGGATTTTTTGATTTTCCTCACCATCAATATATTGGTGGTGGTCAGTTATCGATTGATGACGCTGACAGGCGAATGGTCGTTGATACACATTGTAATGATGGGGGTGGGCGCATATACCAGCGCTTTATTGTCCAAGAACCTTGGATTTCCCGTATGGATTTCGATGCCCATGGCCGGGGTTGGTGCGGGATTGATCGCGGCACTGCTGTGCTTTCCGCTGTTTCGTATGACCCAATTCTATTTCTTGATCGGATCGTTCGCCGTGGGTGAAGCGATACGGCTGGCATGGATTTTTTTCGTGAAACCATTCGGTGGCTCGAGCGGCGTCAGCAGCATCCCGCCACCGGAATTATTCGCGATAGATTTTATGGACCCGATACCTTACTTCTACTTGGTCCTGGCCGTGGTCACTGTTTGTTTGGTCATTCTCTATCGAATCGAGAATTCCAGGATCGGCCTAACATTGCATGCGGTGCATTGGAAATCTTCCCTGTCGGAGTCCGTCGGGGTCAATACGTGGAAATACAGGTCTCTCGCGTTCATCGTGGCGTCGGTTTTCGTAGGCATTGCGGGCGCGCTCAAGGTCCACTATCTGGGAAATGTGACACCTCACCAGTTCGGCGTGGGGACCATGGTGTTCGTATTGATCTGGGTCATCGTCGGAGGCTACAACACTTTTTTTGGCCCGGTACTGGGCGCGATCGTTTTGTCGATTCTCGATGAGTCACTCCGCGACTTGGAAGAGTACCGCCCGGCCATTTACGGTGCGCTTCTTATTGCCGCCATCATGTTCATGCCCAAAGGCTTGGAGAGCGTGCCACCGAGCATACGGGCCTGGTTCAAAGCTCCAGCGACACCGCCGCCCGGGTAACCATCGGGGCGCTTCGTTAATCAATTATGGCCCTACTCGAGATCAAAAACGTGTCTAAGCGCTTCGGCGGACTCGCTGCGCTGAGCAATGTCAGTTTCGCCGTCGAGCAGGGTGAAATTCGCGGACTGATCGGCCCCAATGGTGCGGGCAAAAGCACCATGTTCAAAAATATCGCGGGTTTCTCGCAGCCGTCGGAAGGTGAAATCGTTTTTTCGGGACAAACTATCAGCGGTTACCGACCTCACACCATAGCCGATCTGGGCATTGTGAGAACCTTCCAGGAGACGACTTTGTTTCAAGAACTCACCGTGTTCGAAAACGCCCTGGTAGGTTGCCATTTGCAGGCCAACACGAACATATTTTCCGCGGTGCTGGGCCTGGATAAGCACAAGCAGAGCCGGGCCCGCGACAAAGCGCTAGAGGTCCTCGAATTCATGGGCTTGTCACAGCGCATAGATCAGCTGGCATCGGAACTGCCGCTGGGCTCCCAACGCAGCCTGGCAATCGCAATTGCTCTTACCTCCGGCCCTAAGCTCATGCTGATGGATGAACCCTTCGCCGGCATGAACCCGGAGGAGACCCGGCAGATGATGGAGCTTACGCGTAAAGTGAACAAATCCGGCGTAACCATCGTGCTGGTTGAACACGACATGAAGGCAGTCATGGGCCTCTGCGAATATATTACGGTATTAAACTTTGGCACCCTATTAACCGAGGGCACACCCGAGGAAATACGCCATAACGAAGCGGTTATAGAAGCCTACCTCGGCGGGAGCCGTAAACACTGATGCTGCTTTCACTGCAGGACGTGCATGTGCATTACAACAAGATTGCGGCTCTGCAAGGAATATCCATAGAAGTAGAAGAAGGCGATTTCGTGACATTGATTGGATCGAATGGCGCCGGTAAAAGCACCACGCTGCGCACTATTTCAGGCCTGGAGCGGCCCAGCGCGGGAGAGATACGGTTCAAGAATCAGTCGTTGACTCGTCTGCCTCCCGACCGGATTCTAAAACTCGGTGTTGCCCAGGTGCCGGAAGGCCGACGCGTATTTAAAGACCTGACGGTTCTTGAGAACCTGCACCTCGGCGCATTTACCCGCGGCGACCAGGCGGCGATAAAAAGCGATCTGGAATCGGTGTTCGGCCACTTCCCCAGATTGCTGGAGCGCAGCCAGCAACTGGCGCAGACATTGAGCGGTGGCGAACAACAGATGCTCTCGATCGGCCGTGCCTTGATGTCTGATCCCATCCTGCTACTGCTCGATGAGCCATCTTTGGGCCTGGCGCCGATCGTGGTTGAAGAGATCGCGAAAATCTTGTTGGAAATTAATAAACGAGGGGTTGCCATTGTTCTCGTGGAACAAAACGCGGAGCTGGCACTGGATCTCGCCAAGCGCGGCTATGTCCTGGAAACCGGCAATGTTGCATTACAGGGAGAAGCGAGCAGCCTGGCCCGCAACGAACACGTGAAAACCGCGTATCTGGGAATCTGAGTGTTACCGTCATTTCTGACCGGGCGACCTAACCGGCAGGCCGCATTCACATCGCCAGCGGTGCGGCCATTGAACATAGATTTATTCGCGACGTAGCACGTCTGCCAGCACCGCATTGCGAATGTAAGTAGCCGTTAGGGTATCCACGGTCAGTTCGGCGCGCGAAATTGACATAAGCGTCGCGCCGGAAGGTCTCGCTGAGCCGGTTACAATACGGACGACAAAGAATCATTTCCGGAGGCTCGTGATGACATCACCCATATACCACCGCTTCGCGGCGGCACCCACGCCGGTCGCCCCTTACAGCCATGCCGTAGTGAGTGACGAGTGGGTTTTTCTCACCGGACAAATTCCCACTGACCCCGACGACGACTCGATACCAGCGGCAGATGACATCGTCGCGCAAACCAGACGGGTCATGGACAATCTCGTGATCGTATTGAACGAATTGCGACTCGGATTGGAACACGTCGTGCAATCGCGTGTTTATCTGACCCGATTTCAGGACGACTATACGAAGATGAACGAAGCTTACGCGTCTTACTTCCCCACCGATCGTTTACCGGCGCGAACTTGCATCGGGGTCACGGCCTTGGCGCGGGATGTACTGGTGGAAATCGATATGGTGGCGCGCCGAGCGGCCTAGCGATCTTTACGAACCGCCGAGCCGTGTGGTTACGCTCGCACGCGTTCCTTGTCGGGATCGTAGAATGGGAGCCGCACAACGGTTGCAGGTATGCGTTTTTGGTGGCCGTCTATTTTACCGACCTCGACCTCGGCGCCAACCTCCGTTGCGCCAATATCCAAACGCGCCATTGCAATATTCTTGTTAAGCACCGGCGACTTGGTACCGCTCGTGACAACGCCGATTTGAGCGCGTCCGACATGCACGCAATCACCATGAACGGCGATCTCGTTGCCCTTAAGTTCCAAACCAACTAAGCGGCGCTGCGGATGTGCTTTACGCTCGATCAACGCTTGTTTGCCGACAAAGTCGTCGCTTTTCGTCCGGAGCGCAACGCTAAAACCAATACCGGCCTCGAACGGATCGACTTCGTCGGAAAATTCATAACCCGCAAATATCAATCCCGCCTCGATTCGCAACACATCCAGTGCATCCAGGCCGAGTGGACTTAAGCCCTGCGATTCGCCGGCAGCCCACAGCGCATCCCAGACTGCGGTGCCATCACGGGGGTGACAGTAGAGTTCGTAGCCGAGCTCGCCCGTATAGCCGGTGCGCGACAGCATCACCGGCACACCATTAAAGTCGCCGATACGCCCGATCGTAAATCGAAACCACTGCAATTCATCGATTGACGGTTGGGTAGGCGGCGTCCAAATAAATTGCTTGAGAATATCGCGGCTGTTAGGGCCCTGTACCGCAATATTATGTAATTGATCAGTGGAGGATTTAACGAGCACTTTGTCGAAACCGCGCTGTTTTGCCTGCTCCCGCAACCACTCGCCGCCGTATTCGTCGCCGCCGATCCAGCGGAAATTGTCCGCGCCGAGCCGATACGCGGTGCCGTCGTCCAACATGCCGCCATGTTCGTAACACATCGCCGAGTACACTACCTGGCCCACCGACAGCCGACTCACGTTGCGGGTTAATGTCCATTGCATGAGTGCTTCGGCATCGGGCCCCAACACTTCGAACTTACGCAGCGCCGATAAATCCATGACCGCAGCCTTCTCGCGGCACGCGTAGTATTCGTTCGCGGCGCCCGTGTCGGTAAACGACGTGGGTAACCAATATCCGCGATACTCCGCAAAGTGGCGAGTAAGCGCCGAAGTACGTGGGTGAAAAGCGGTCTCCTGGGTAAGTCGAGGTTCGGCGTCGGGTTTCATTCGGAATGCAATCGCTTTTGAGAATGTACATTTTTCCGGGTATACCCGGACGTGAATATCGGTCGGATTCCAGCCGTTGGCGACGGCGGTATCGTCGGGACAGGCGGACGACGCACAGACGATATCGGTCAACGCGCGCAACAGCACATAGTCGCCGGGTCGTGACCACGACTCATCGCAACATAGACCGTTACTGGCATCGATACTGGTATTGAAAAAGAGATTTATGGCGGGCCAGCCACGGCGTTCAGCAATTTCGTAGGGCACGAGCACGCGATTGAAATTATCGGTGCAATTAGGATGTCCAAAATAACCCTGGTCTTCGTAGTATCTGGAGCTGCAGGCAAGCCCGAACGTATCGTGCCGACCCACCGTGTCGCGCACGACTTCCACCAGCGCCTGCATATCCTGATCGTAGTATTTCGAATGCAAACCGGGTCCCGGATACGCCGCACACAGAAGCGTACGGGTGGTAGTGGGATCCAGTCCACGCTCAACACCGGCATCCAACCGACGCCGATCGAAGGCCTGAAAATCTGAACACTGCCGCCCCGCTACATCGATAATCTGAATGAATTCGCCAGCGCGGACCTCGAAAGCTTGTGCAGTCTGCTTGACAACACGTGTGTCCAGACGCGGATCCGCCAGCGGCTCCGGTAATGCAGGGGATTCGCCGGGCTCAGGTGTTCGCGCGCGTGAGATTTCGGCAATTAGTTCGGTTGGCGGGTTCTGCGCATCGACTCGCATCGGCTCACCGGGCGCTGCGATGATGCACAACGCGGCGCATTCTGCTTCGAACCCGGCGCTCTCGCCGGGGCGACCGTCTGCCCCAAATAGTTGCAGCGCTTGCGCGTTATCGATCTGAATTCCGCTACGCGCCAAACTCGCACGCAACCCGTCGCCACTGCCATCGGCGGCGCCGAGAAGACGGCGGATACCGTCAGCCGCCACGCTTGCACGTGCGCCAAGAATTCCCAAATCGTCTCGACCTTCTGAATCGAAGGTAATAACTTCGGCAACCTGACCGCCCTCGGGATCGGTTATCGCGAGCCGGTCACCACCATTAAGCATCACCGCGATTGCGCTCGAACCGGGCACTCGGTAGCGCTCGTATCCCGGGCGCCAGCGCGCTAAACCGGGTTCGATGCGTCGAGGACTTGATGGCATCGTAACGATACTATTCATTGGGGCATTACGCCGCGGTCGTTGAATCGCATATTCATCCTAATTACGCCAATACGATCTATATCGTTTTCCAATCGCGTGATGGAATACTCTACCGAATCACCGGTATACGTGCGCGCCCATCCAATGCGCCGTAAAGTTCGGAATGCGATTCTACATTAAGTTGGGATTCGTGCCGCCACTAGCCGGCATGCGCTAAGCGAATCACTAGCACCCGAGTCGCGGAATCAATCATAGACGATCGACATCTTAACGCGTGTCATGTCGGCCGGCGCGAGCGAATCGACCACGGCCTAGGGGTTGCGATTTTTCTTCGCGAGGTATTTGGTCCGGGGCAAATACCCTTAATCGTCGGGACAGGGACGGCTGACAAGGAACACAAATACCACAGATTCATTTCATTAACAATTTCCCACCCGATTACAGGTTTTATTGAAGCAAATGTGCTCGAGCGACCCAAGACTCCCACCTTTTTCTCGAATTAGCCACAATAGAGACCACAATTACCACATTGCAAAGAAGATAATGGCGAACACGATGAACCCAAATCGCCGAATGATCCTGGAATTTGAACCGGGCCACTCACCTAACTCATTGTCGCAGCGGGCCTTTCGGACGGCGGTTGACGGCGGGGTCGGATTCGCCGAAAGTAGGGATCGCAGTGCGGCGGGGCGCCCTCGGCGTAACCCGTATTTGGTTTGTGCCGCCGTATCTGCCGAGAGCGAATCTGTGGAAGGCTAAGGACTGGAAAACCGGCAAAGCCGACCGATAAATCGGGTCCGCGGCGTTCAGGCCGAAGACGACGAGGTCAAAGCTGCCGGCGAGGTCAGGTGGTGGTGTAGGGAGCTGTTCGGTATTGATAGCACCGTGGCCAGAATACAGGCCGATGGCGGTGATTGAAAGCAGCATAGCGGTCACATAAGGGGGGTAGTACAGCCCGGAGTTCGGCGACTACGTCGAAATGTCGGGCCGTGGGTACGGACCGTAGTGACTAACGACGCGGCTTTTCCGAATACGCTGCTGTATTGTAGTTACTTACCAAAACGGTGCGGCCGGATCGATAATACTCATCGGTCCGGCCGTTAACCTATTCAGCAACCACGATTTCGAATCCTAGCTTCCCGACTCTTACCTTCCTTTTGCTGCACGGTCGCTAGGCGCAACGCTCCCCAGTTGGAACGTGTAATAATCGCCGGCCGGGAATCGGATGCCCCAGTAGCACCATCCCCACCAACTCAAATTGATGGAGAAGATCGCGTTGAGCAAACTCAGAGAGGCCCTGCAATCGGAGCGTTTTGTAATCACCAGTGAGTTAACGCCACCAAAAGGCACCGACTTATCGAGCCTGTTCGCCAAATCCGATTCACTCATGGGCATTGTCGATGCCGTTAATCTTACCGAGAGCCACGCCGCGCGCATGGCGATGGACCCCGTTGCGGTCGGCCACTTGTTGTTGGATCGTGGTGTCGAACCGATTGTGCAAATGACGTGCCGCGACAAGAACCGCATCGCGATTCAGGCGAGCTTGCTTGGCGCGGCGGCGTTAGGCATACCCAACGTGGTATTTATGGGTGGTGACCCTCCCAAAAACGGCGATCACCCGGATGCCAAACCGGTCTTCGACTTATTCGCATCGCAACTCCTCGATGTCGCGCGATCGCTCCAGCGCGGTCGCGATTGGACGGGTAATAAACTAAAAGGAATACCAAAGTTTTGTGTCGGCGCGGTCGCGAATCCTGGCGCGCCCAATTTGCGGGCGGAACTCGACAACATGCGACGCAAAATAGACGCGGGCGCCGAATTCCTGCAAACACAGGCTATTTACGACGTTGACACCTTCGAGAAATTCATGGAGGTCGCGGAAAAGTCCGAGGTGTCGATCCTGGCTGGAATCATCCCCATCAAGTCGGTGAAGATGGCGACTTATATGAACGATAAGGTGCCGGGGGTATCGATACCTGACGAATTGATCGCCAAGATTGCGAAAGCCGAGGAAGAAGGGAATGTAGCCGTGACAAGTATCGATATTGCGGCACGTCTATGCCGTGAAATCAAAACGATGTGCAAGGGCGTACATATAATGGCGATCGGTTGGGAAGACAAGATCCCGGCGATCGTACAACAAGCAGAATTGCAAAAATAAACCCCCTGCACCGCTGCCGGCGCAGAGGGTCTCGATCAATAAACTCCTAACAGCGTCAGGGGTTTTTCGGATCTTCGGCGCCTACAATTTTTCGCAAGACTTCCGCATTTCCGAATTGCTGTTTTTCTTGATTATAGGTTCGCTTCTCAAGGCCGATCTGCCATATCTGCCACGCTATCCAAAACGCCATGCCAGCAAGGAACAAGATAAATTCGCTGCCTACAAAAGGATAGATCGGCCCAATTTCCAAGATATTGCCTGCCCAGTTTTCAAAACTTCCGGTTGACATTGATTAGTCCTCCTCAGCGTTAATTGCCAAGCTTGGCAATGGCTTCACGTTCGGCGTCGATGATGCCTTGTTCTTCCTTCTGCGATTCGATACTGGCCGCCATATCGAGCCCCATGAGTTCGACCTCATGGGGTATGCGCAGTAATCCCATTCCGTTCAAGATCTTGGCGATAATCCAACCCGGTAGAAAACCGAGCACACCGAACATGATGATGGCACCAAGGAATTGACCTAATGGATTGATGCTCGCAAAGCTGGCATCCGGAGACGACGGATAGCCCCAGAGCATAAAGCCTGCGATAACGACCCCGAAGAAGCCCGCATAACCGTGCACTGCCACCGCGCCGACCGCATCATCGATCTTAAACTTGCGCTCGACGAAGTAGTGCGTGTTGTACATGAAAATCACGCCGACGATGGCGATGAGCATGGCCTGTATCGGGTGATACAGATCGTTGCCGGCCGAGGCCGCGATAATACCCGCGAGTCCTGATGAATACGTCCAGAACGCATCGCCTTTGGACACCCAGTAACCCGCCATCAGGCCGCCAGCCAGAGACATAAGGAAGTTCATCGTGATGGCACTCAGTGTCGTGGGGGCGAGGTAAATATTCGTCGCAGAGAAAAATACGCCGTCGCCGTCCTGTACATCCCATATTGGCACGTTACACGCGACATAGAACCCCCAGAAACCGGTGTAGATCAAAAACAGCCCAATCGTCACCAACCAAGGATTACGCGGGTTGATATTTCGTGGTGTGCCGTCCGCGGCAAACTTACCAATACGCGGTCCCAGCACCGCCAAAACGCCTAATGCGAAACCGCCGGCAATAGCGTGAATCACGCCGGAGGCGTAGGCATCGTGGTAACCGAGCAGCCGCACCATCCAACCACCTGAATGCCAACCCCACGCCGCATCGATGATCCAGAACACCGAGCCGATTGCGACGGCCAGAATCCAAAACCCGCCGGACTGGATTCGTTCAATCACTGACCCGGAGACGATCGATGCCGCCGTCCACGAGAACAGTAGAAACGCCGCCCAAAATACGCCGTTGATGCGTGCCCAACCGCCCGGGTCGCCGGCACCACCCATATGGGCGCCCATTAACGGGTCCCAGGCGCGCGCCTGCATCGCATCCTCGAACGTAATCCCACCCGTAATCCATGGACCATTCGGAAAGGCAAAATAAATCCACCAACCAAAGAAAAAGAATGTAATGGTCACCAGCGGAATGAGCATGGTGTTTTTCATGAGGGTATGCATATGGTTTTTATGCCGTGAGGCACCAACCTCATACATACAGAACCCAACGTGAATTAAAAACATTAACACGACGGTGAGCCAGTAATAGAACTCGGTAAAGATTACTACAAGCGAACTGAGTTCGTTGTCCATCGATTTACCTCCTCCCTTAACGGGTTGTCATTTGTCGTGCCGTCGCTGGCGAATAATTATGGGCCATCTTGGCCGCGACATAATACTAGAGCAAATTTCGCGGCATTACAAAATGGTTAACGCTAGGAGAGGATCAGCTTTTTGGTATTGTTTTGGCATTGCTTGTCGACGAAACTATTTAATAATCAATCTTTTATTTGTGCTGACTGGGCGCTCAAAATGTTCATATTAAAAAACTTAGGGTGGCGTTGGATCTGCCTCGGCATGTGGCCAATCCGGCGTCATTTCAAGAATGCGCACATCGCTCGGCATAGCTGGATTGAACAGCCGGTTGTGCCAATAGGTGGTCTGAAACGCATCGTCGTTGGGAGTGAGCGCCCGCACTCCACACGGCAGACGATAGCGCTGAGTCGCGTGATCGAAATTGAGGGTACATATTCCGGCGGCAGTGACTGCCGCTGCGAAAGGTGAATCGATTGCGAATAACGCCGTGATTCGATCGGAGAATTCCTGCGGATTTTGATAGTAATCAGCAGCAAGATACTTCAACGCCGCATGGTAACGATCGTTCGGATCATTGGTTTTTGACACCATATGTCGGAATTGCTTGGCGATGGCCACCGAGTCCTGCTTGATCAATACCGTAGTTATTTTTCGGGACACCGCCGGATCGTGTCCCGCCACTGTCAGCACCGGGCGCATGCCTGCGGACGGACGGCCCGCGTCATGGCGTATTGCGTATTGGCGCACACGGCATTGCCAGCCCAGAAAATGATTACGCAACACCACAGCACCAGCGTCTAGTCCCGGAACGGCCAGAGTCATCGCGACATCGATCCGGGCAGTCGCGGCAAACTTTCATCGATGTCATAGTAATCAGCGGCAGCGTCAACGAAAATCTGCTGACTCGTATGCAACCCGGTCGGTGAGTCGAGCGTACCGGCCGCAATGCTCACTCCCGCCTCGTGCACCGGTTCCCAGAACAAACTCGAACCGCACCTGTCGCAAAAACCACGGCGCGCGGTGGCCGACGATACATACCATTTGAGCGTACGGTCTGCGACCAATCTTAGAGCACCACGAGCGCATTTCGTGTAGGCCGCAAAATGACCGTGCGCCCGGCGGCATTGTCCGCAGTGGCAGTTCACGACAGAGCGCAGCGGACCGTGAACTTCGTAGCGCACGGCACCACACAAACATCCACCACTCGCAGTTCGTGTCGTCGTGTTGGCGGAGTTCATACCGGATAGCGTCTCACGCAGGTGGCACGCCACTGCGTATTCACAAAATCAGCCTCCGGTCACCAGTCCAACTGCACGCACTTATTAGCGCTGTTTGGCTGTTCGCTGTGCCACATTGCCTCATCTCAACCCCAAGAGTTGGTGACAACGTAATTTGGATTCATAGATTCCACTCCGGCGTCATTCAGTGAGAGCCGAAATTATATCCGTGAATCGTGTACGATCAATGCAGTGCGTCACGAGCAGTGCTATGTAACCGCGCCGAAGTTACTTGCGAGTCGACGTTGCGAGGGCAGGTCTCAACTCGAACGTGATACCTGTCCCACCGTGCGCCACTCTGTTCGCGTTAGCTTGGGCGAGTATCTCGTCAGATTGGTCATCGATCGGGGGCATTTTGGTCCATTAATGGTTTAGTTCTTTTAAAATTTAATAACCTGCAAGCTTGACATAAATTGAATACAGTGCTTCTCTTGCGTATCGCAAAACGTTATATTCTAAAATCTAATGGCGTCTAACCCAAATCAGCTATTGGTACATAATTGGAATAGAACAGTCGCGATAAATGTCGCTTAAAATCAACTACATCGGTGTAGTAATCCATGGCGTTTCCGAATCACACTAGATATTTGATTATCGGCGCCGGTATCCACGGACTCAGCACGGCCTATCATTTGGCGCTCGAACTCAAAGCCAGCGGTAAGGGCAGCGGCGAAGACATTCTGATTGTCGATAAAACAGCGATCGCCGCCGGTGCCTCGGGTATCGCATGCGGTGTTGTGCGCAACAATTACTTTCAACCGGCGATGCGCGAGTTGATGGCGCATAGTGTAGCGGTGTGGGAAAGCGATCCCAAAGCCTACAGCTATCACCCAGTGGGCTATATGCAGATTAGTCCCGAGTCAATGCACGCCGATATCGCGAGTATCGCGGCCCAACAGAAAGCGATTGGATACGAGTCCGTATTTATCGAAGGCGAAAAGGACTCTTCGAATTACATGAAGACCTTGTTCGACGACTGGCAGGCCCAAGGCATTACCTCAGTGTTGCATGAAAAGAGAGGCGGTTACGCGAACAATACAAAAAGCATGTACGGCCTGGCCGGTAAAGCCGAGGCCGAAGGTGTACGCATCATGACCGGTGTAGAGGTGAAGGGATTTAAGACCTCGAACGACTCCAGTGCGATAACGGCGGTGCAAACCGATCGTGGCGATATCGCCTGTGATTATGTCGTAGTGGCTGCTGGCCCATGGGCAAAAATGGTTTGGGATATGCTGGCGTTACCAAAGACCGTCGACATCAAGGGTGCGGATGGCAACGTACATAGAGACATACCGATGTGGGTGTATTGGTCGTTGCAGGAAGGCACGTTGGGAGTCGATCCCGATATTCAGAAAACCAATGACGGGCAATTTCCACCGGTGGTGCATGTGGACTCCGATGCGCCTTTGTATTCCGATGTCGATGGCTCCTTGATCACCGACAAAATGTGGGGCATATACTACAAGCCGGATTTTAACTTCGGCGGTATCCAAGGCGGCGCCGCGCCATTTAGAGTAGAGACCGATCCGGACCAGGTACAAGTCGACCCGTACGGGGCGGATTCGCCGGAGTTTGTGGTCGGTGACGACTTCGCCCATATGTGGTGTTCCGCGTTGGCGCATTGCCAAAAACGATTCGCGGGTCAAATCCCCAAGTACAAGAACGAACCTTCAGGCGGAATCGGCGCATTCACACCGGATAGTTTCCCAGTGTTCGACGTGTTCCGGGAAAATTGCTATTTTATTGCCGACTCCAATCATGGGTACAAAATGATTGGCGTCGGTAAGCTCGTCGCCAGTGAGATTTGCGGATCGACCAGCGCGTTGCTGGAGCCGTTTCGCTATTCACGTTATGTGCAAGGCAAGTTGCATCCCGTATCCAACAGTCCATTTCCATGGAGTTGATCGGACATTGGAGAAATCAATCGAGACTCCTGAATTTTTCACATGAATCGACATAGCCGGAGGATAGTATGGCAGCCAAAAAGAAAACAGCTAAAAAAACAGCAAAGAAAGTGACTAAGAAAGCGGCAAAAAAGATCGCAAAAAAAGCAACAAAGAAGACCGCAACACGTTCGCGACGCGCGTCGAGCCAGGATTCAACCGATCTTGAAAGACACGTTAACGCGCCGGGCCGCGCCGATCTGGTAAAACAGGTGGGCGAAAAGATTAAGCAGCTCGGCATTACGTATGTTTACTTTCAGTTTGTATCGGTTACCGGTCGTATAGTCGGTAAGGGCATTCCGGCCGATCACTGGGAACGTGTCGCCAACACTGGTTTCCAATTAGTTTACGGTTCAACCGCGAATCTATTTGTTGATCGTCATGGCCAGTATATCGGTTATGGCCCGGAGGCTTCTGAGTTAGTCGGCATTGCTGATCCGGAGACATTTGTACAATTGCCATGGGATAAGCGTGTTGGACGTGTATTCTGTACCTGCTTCCGCAACCGTGAGGAAAAGGTCAATCCGGGTGCGCATTTGACTTCGGACTGCCGCGGCAATTTGCGCATTATCCATGAAGAATTTCAGAAGAAACATGGCATGCATATGCGCGCCGGCACCGAACCGGAGATGATGTGGCTGAAGCGGGATGAATCCGGCGGGCTTGCGGGTGGAGTCACCAAACCGAACTGCTATCACATCGATCAGTTTGAGGAATTGCGGCCGGCCTTTATGCAAGTGATTGAATACGGTCAAGCGATGGGACTGGATATGATCCAGGGTGACCATGAAGATGCGCCCGGTCAGCTTGAGCTGAACTGGATGTATGACGACATCATGCGCAATTCCGATCGCTTGACGACCTATCGCCAGATATGCGCACAGGTGGCGCGCGAGCGTGGTTTGCATGCGTGTTTTATGTCCAAGCCGTTTATGAGCGTGTCGGCTTCTGGCTGTCACCACAATGTGTCGCTGTGGACGGGCGGCCAGGACGTGGTCAATACCCTGCACCAAAATCCGGTTGGTGGCATGAAGGATGTATTTTCTTATCGCCATGGTGGTAAGAACTGGTTCATGCCGGATCCCAAGATCGATCCTTATAAGCCGGGGCCGGTGGGCCTGAAATGTATTGGTGGCGTCATCGAACACCTGGGGGCTTTGACTGCCATTGGTTCGTCGACCGTCAACTCGTATCGTCGCTTATGGGATACCGGATTCTGGGCGCCCGTGTTTGCCGACTGGGGCTATCAGAACCGCACCTGCGCGTTGCGTGTTTCGGCGCCGGGGCGTTTTGAATACCGGTCCGTGGATTCCATGGTGAATCCATACCTGATGGGTGGTGCGCTATTGAAGTCGTTTGATGACGGTATTCGGCGTGATCTGGATCCGGGTGAACCGGAAGAGCGCAACATCTACGAGGCCATAGTCGCCGGCAAGAAAGTGAAGAAATTACCGATGTCTTTAGGCGACGCGCTAAAAGAGCTGGAAAACGACAAAGTGATCAAATCGTCTATGCCGGACGAGATGTACCGGGTGTATACACATTACAAAGGCGACGAATGGGAGCGGTTTAACCATCAAGTCACGGATTGGGATGTGGAAACTTATCTCGATTGCCTGCCCTAGCCGGCAGGGGTTCTAACAGTTTTTACTAGGGGCGGCGCGCGATATATCCGTGTGCCACCTGAACCGACAAATTACATTGTCCGTAGAGCAATTTTCACTTTAACTTATTAATTTTCGGAGATTTAATAATGTGCGGTATCGCGGGTCTTATCCATAGAGGGAAGAGTTCGAACATCGGGCAGGAGATGACCCAAATGCTTCAGTCCATGAAGCATCGTGGACCCGACTCAACGGGTTTTGCGTTGTATGGAAATCCTAGTAATAGTCAATATGTAATTCGATTCAAAGTCGCCGAACAAGACGAAATGACAACGGGCTTCGATATTCACCGTCAAGTGCAAGAGCGTGAGGAGTTAGTGGAAGCGCGTATGCAAGAATACGGCGCGACCATCCACAAGCAGGAGCCGGCGACTGCCTATGCTCACCGGTATACATTTTCATTCGACGGCGATTTGCGGCGGTTGGCGGACTATATCGAAGACATCGATAGTGTGGAAATTCTATCTATCGGCCATGCCCTCGAACTGGTGAAAGATCTGGGTGATGCCGCTGTCGTTTCCGAGCAATATGCTCTGGGCAATTTTGAAGGCACACACGGTATCGGTCATACGCGTATGGCCACCGAGTCCGACGTCGATATCCGTTCGGCGCACCCGTACTGGGCCTATCCGTTCAACGATGTCTCGGTTGTGCACAATGGCCAGTTGACCAATTACTGGACCACTCGCCGGGAATTGGAGCGTCGTCACCATCGTTTTACGTCCGACTGCGATTCGGAATTGATTGCTGTTTATATTGCTGATCGAATCGACCAGGGCGACGAATTAGAGGAAGCGATGACCCGCTCAATCAACGAACTGGACGGCGTATTTACGTATCTGGTTGCGACCAGTGATAAATTGGGTATGGCGAAAGACGTGATGGGGGCCAAGCCGATGGTGCTGTACGAGGGCGACGAGTTTGTCGGGTTAGCATCGGAAGAAGTCGCTATTCGCAGCGTGTTCCCCCATGAAATCGATACCTGGGATCCTTACAGCGGGGAGGTGAAAGTATGGCAAGTGTAGAAGCCCATTCCAAAGACAAGTCCCATGAAATGGGATTACATGCCGAGCAGTTGACGGGGCGTACCCAGCAACGATTTTTCTCGGCAACGGAAGAAGAAAATTATACCTATCCTTGGTCGTATGAAGTCGACATCGATAACAAGGCCGAATTCGACGCAGCCGATTTGGATATTCGCGCGATCAACTTGAAAATCCGCGAGTTAATGAAGGCTGGTCATGGCACCATCACGGTGAAGAATCCCGGCGCTTTTCACTCGCTCGGTGTCGGTATTCTTAATCGATTAAACCTCAACTTCGAAGGCAGCTTGGGTTATTTCGGTTGCGGGCTGATCGATGGCCCGAATGTGCGCATCAGTGGCCGCGTTGGTTGGTCTTGCGCCGAAAACATGATGGCGGGCACCGTGGTTATCGAAAAGAATGCCGGTTCATTGTTTGGTGCCGCAATCCGTGGCGGTGACCTCGTCTGTAAGGGCGATGCCGGTGCGCGTGTAGGCATCGATCAGAAAGGCGGCACTATTATCGTCGGTGGCCGGGTCGGCGCGTTCACGGGATTCATGATGCAGCGTGGGCGTATGATTATTCTCGGCAATGCCGACGACAATCTGGGTGATTCCATGTATGACGGGACGATTTATGTGGCTGGCAATATAAAAAGTCTGGGTGTTGACTGTGTCGAAGGTGAGATGAACGACCTTGATCGGCAGTGGCTCAGTGCCAAATTGGCCTTGTATGGTATGCAAGCTCCTAACGGTGTCGATAACATGAAGAAACTGGTGTCCGGCAAGCAGTTATGGAATTACGATAACCTCGAACCCACCGAAAAGAAATTGGTGCTGTAACCCAAGGAACCGCTGCATAATCTGGGCGAATCGAGTTGGGAGTCAATATGATCAAGATCAAGGCGCGGAATGATAGGAATAGCCCAGCTATTGCTTGTATTCCGCAACGCAGAGATTGATTATTTTGGACCCAAATCGATCGATCGTGACTTTAGCAGCCGTTCCCTAATAACAGGAGACCTATTGTGGCTGGTTTACCCCCCAAAAGAGATGCCTACAATCTCGGCAAAAGTTTTATCTTTACACCCGAGGTTATGGACGATATCCATATAAAGGCCGAACTCGGCCGTTACCGCATGCGCGGTTTTTCGTTGTTCAAAAAGATTCCGACGTGGGATGATCTGACATTCTTGCCCGGCACCTTGACCCGCTTCGTTATTGAAGGCTATCGCGAGAAATGTTTGACTAAAACCATTATCGGCCCGCGTGCCAAACGACCACTGGAATTGGATATTCCGATTTATGTTACCGGCATGAGTTTTGGCGCACTGTCCTACGAGGCAAAGACAGCGTTGGCCCGGGGCGCCACGATGGCGGGCACCGCGACTTGTTCCGGTGAGGGTGGCATGATTCCCGACGAACGCCGTTACTCGGACAAATGGTTTTATCAATGTATTCAGTCCCGCTACGGGTTTAATCCGAACCATTTACGGCTGGCCGACGGTGTCGAATTCTTTATCGGCCAGGGTTGCAAGGTGGGCTTGGGTGGCCATTTGATGGGCCAAAAAGTGACGGACCAGGTAGCAGAAATGCGTTCCTTGCCGGCCGGTATCGACCAGCGTTCGCCGGCCCGTCATCCTGACTGGATGGGGCCGGACGACTTGGCGTTAAAAATTCAGGAAATACGCGAAGCAACGGATTGGCAAATCCCGATTCAACTCAAACTGGGTTCGGCACGCGTGTACGACGACGTCCGCATGGCGGCCAAGACCGACCCGGATTCCATTTATATCGATGGTATGGAAGGCGGTACCGGTGCCGGTCCGCACCTTGCGACCGAAGAGACCGGTGTGCCCGGTATCGCAGCCATCCGGCAGGCGCGCCATGCATTAGACGATGTCGGCAAGACGGGCGATATTTCGCTTGTATATGCGGGTGGAATTCGCAATGGCGGCGATGTGGCGAAAGCCTTGGCGCTGGGTGCTGATGCAGTGGCGATTGGCCACTCGGTGATGATGGCATTGAATTGCAACAAGAATATTCCCGAAGCCGATTTCGAGAAAGAAATGGGTGTCGAAGCTGGATACTGTTATCACTGTCACACCGGCCGTTGTCCGGTGGGTGTCGCCACCCAGGATCCCGAACTGCGTAAGCGATTGAACCCAGACGACGCCGCCGAGCGTGTGTACAATTTTTTACATTGTCTCACAATTGAATGTCAGATGATGGCCCGTGCCTGCGGCAAGACCAACGTGCACTCATTAGAACCGGAAGATCTGGCCGCATTAACGATGGAAGCGTCCGCACTAGCGCAAGTACCCCTGGCGGGCACGCAACACACGGTCGGGCGCCCCGACATGACTCGTTTTTAGGAGATGACAACAATGGCCGACAAAGACATTAATCATTTTATCGAAAGCGATGGCCTGGATTCCGAACGTGAAAAGACCATTGGCCAGCACATCGGATACCGGTATGACGTCAATCTGGTTCCCGACATGAACCGGGTTACGCCGTTTCTAAAAAAATATATGGAGACGATGGGTTGGCAGGATTTGAATTGGTTGGAAGACGTTCACATGGGTTATGAAGAAGGATTTCCGGCTGTATTCGATCGAAACATCAATGGGTGGGTGACTATTCCCAAAAACATTGACTTGCCCGACAATCAGCAGGATCGAGACATGATCGCACGTGAACTGTTGATCAAGTTTCAGATGTCCACGACTCACCCAATGGTAGATCTGCGTAACGCTTACGAGAAATTCAGCTAGTCCCGGCTCGATTCTGGCGCCGTTCGGCGGCTTCTATCCGACAACCGTACTCCGATGCCGCGTCTTCGAGCCAGCGCCAGAGGTAATCCGCGAAGCTGCGTCGAACGATCACATGAAACGCGGCGGCGTCGATGCGCTGAATCACGACGGCGGCCTTTGCCAGCACCGATTGTGTGCAGGTGCCGGGCGGGAATTCCCGTGCGTGCAGATCGAATGGTGTGCCCTTCCCGAGCACGTCACCGGCATGGGGACCCTGCACCTCGATCACGGTTTGCGCGCTGCTCAGATCGGTTAGCGTTGCAAACGTCTTGACCAATGCCGCATCCAATGCGGCGACAGCGGCGTCGGCATTTTCTGCGCTAGTCATCCACAACCATTCGTCGGGGCCGAGCCCCAACAACGTATGCCCTTCACCTGAGGTGAATCGGTTAAGGGCCGGCAGATCGACGCCTAAGACGGTCTTAATCGCTTCGCTAAATATCGCATCGCTAGCATCGCCGCGCAGATTGTGATGGCGGTAATCGCCACGCTCGGCCAAAACCACACCGGCTTGCTCCGCCGCGGTCAATCGATCCCGCGCCATATCGATTTCGACTAACGGAGTCTGGGCTTGCGGCATCTCAGACATTTTGCCGCGCTCCTTCGGCATCGTAGAAAACCGGGCCGGCAATCGTGGCGCTGAGCGTACGGCCATCCAGCAACGCCGCGTAGACTTTCCCCTGCATCCGGGAACGCCCGCCCTTCACCACAGCCAGCGCGATAGATCGCCCTAAACATGCACTGTAGTAACTCGACGTAACGTGACCTACCATCGGCACCGGATACTGATCCGATGGCTCGTTTACAAGCTGCGCACCTTCCGGCAGCACTTCTGCAGGATCGTCCGTCAATAAACCCACCAACTGTTTTCGGTTATCCCGCACACAATCGCTGCGGGATAACGAGCGCTTGCCGATAAAGTCTTTGTTCTTGGATACGATCCAATCCATACCCAGATCGATTGGCGTCACCGAGCCGTCAGTATCCTGGCCCACGATGACGTAGCCTTTTTCCGCGCGCAGCACATGCATTGTTTCAGTGCCATACGGCGTTATGCCGTACGGCTGCCCGGCCGCCATTACCTTATCCCAAACGTATCTACCGAAATTCGCCGGCACATTGATTTCAAATGCCAACTCACCGCTAAAACTAATCCGAAACACACGCGCAGGCACGCCCGCTACTGTGCCACGGCGAAACGACATAAACGGAAATGCCGAACTCGCGAAATCAATATCGTCACACAATTCGCTGATCAACGATCGGCTTTTCGGGCCGGCGATCGACATGACCGCCCACTGATCGGTTACTGATGTAAGGTACACCTTGAGTTCGGGCCATTCGGTTTGTAACCAACGCTCCATCCATCCCATCACATGCGCCGCGCCGCCGGTCGTGGTGGTCATATAATAGTGATGCTCACCAATTCGTGCGCTCACGCCGTCGTCCATAACCATACCGTCTTCGCCCAGCATCAATCCGTAACGGCAACGTCCGACTTCGAGCTTTGACCAGGCATTGGTGTAGATACGATTCAAGAATTCGGCCGCATCGGGTCCATACACGTCGATTTTTCCAAGTGTCGATGCGTCAAGAATGCCAATGCTGTTACGAGTCGCCAAACATTCACGATTTACCGCGGCACGAATGTCTTCACCAGACTGCGGGTAATACCATGGCCGCTTCCACTGGCCCACGTTTTCGAACTCGGCACCATGTTCCACGTGCCATCCGTGCAGCGCGGTTTTACGTACCGGATCGAAACGTTCGGCGCCAAGATCGCGGCCCGCGATCGTGCCGAACGTGACCGGTGTATAAGCCGGTCGAAACGTCGTAGTGCCGGTGGCTGCAATAGAATTCCCCAGGCTTGCCGCCAATATCGCCATCCCATTGATATTACCGAGCTTGCCTTGGTCGGTTCCAAACCCGAGCGCGGTATAGCGCTTAACGTGTTCGATCGAGCGGTAACCCTCGCGAGCGGCTAGTTGAATATCGGCAGCGGTTGTATCGTTTTGGTAATCGACAAACTGCTTCGCGCCACGCCCCGGCGGAGTGAGGCTCGGCACCAACCAAAGCGGCTGCATAGCCGCCTCGGCGGACTCGTCAAGTTTGGGCAATTTCGGTGGCACGGCACTCGACCGGCCCGCCGCTTTTGCCGCCGCGACGCCACCTGCAAACCCTTGCGCAAAACATTCCGTTAGCGACATCGCACCGTTGGCAGCTCCTACCGAGCACTCGGCTTGCACCGATTCGCCCGGCACGAAACAGGCTGCGTCGGCGTCGAACCGGGGCCGGGCGCCCGACTGCGCATGCAGATGGACGGCCGGACTCCAACCGCCGGACATGGCCAACACGTCGCAACCGAGCGAGCCGGATGGCGCGGCTATGGCGTCGCCCGCACCATTTAGACGGCCGATCTCGACCACGCTGATACGCTTGGTGCCGCGTACATTCGTCACCACGCATCCGGGCAATACCTCGATACCGCGTTGCTGCAGCGCCTCGAAGCAGTGACCGCCAGGATTCGTACGCGCATCGACAACGCTGACTGGTACACCGGCATCGGCGAGATCGAGCGCCGTCGAATAGGCGCTATCGTTATTGGTAAACACTACAGCACGCATAGCGGGCGTGACCGCATAGCGGTTGATGTAAACCGATACCGCCGACGCGAGCATCACTCCGGGCCGATCGTTATTGGGGAAAACCAACGGCCGCTCGATTGCACCCGTTGCGAGCACCACGCGTTTGGCACGCACCCGCCACAATCGCTCCCGGGGAATGTTGGGTGCCGCGGCCGCGAGATGATCGGTCACACGCTCGGCAATCGTCAAGAAGTTATGATCGAAGTAGCCGTATACGGTACTGCGCGGCAATAATGTGACATCGGCGTTATCCCGCAATGCGCGCAGTGCCTTTTCAACCCATTCGGTTGCGGGCGCGTCGTCCAACGGCGTACGGCTATGCAAAAGACTCCCGCCGAACTCGCTTTGTTCATCGGCAACAATAACCCGCGCGCCCGACGCAGCGGCGCTCAACGCTGCGGCCAACCCGGCCGGTCCCGCGCCCACTACGAGTACGTCGCAGTGGGCATTGACTTTGTCGTAGCGATCCGGATCGGCAACCGTCGGCGCCGTCCCGAAACCTGCCGCCTTACGGATAACGTGCTCGTACTTCATCCACATCTGCGGCGGCCACATAAACGTCTTATAGTAAAAGCCCGCCGGTAACATCCGCGCAAACGCACCGGTCACGGTGCCGATATCATTGTCCACGCTGGGCCAGCAGTTCATACTCACCGCCTGCATACCATCGACAATTTCGGTCTGGGTGGCGCGTAAATTCGGGATAGTCGTCGCGCCGCTACCAACCTGGACTAGCGCATTTGGTTCTTCGGCGCCGGCCGCCATGACGCCGCGCGGTCGGTGATATTTATAGCTCCGCGCAACGACCCGCACGCCATTCGCAAGCAGTGCCGAGGCGAGAGTATCGCCACAATACCCCTCGTAGCGCTGTCCGTTGAAATCAAACCCGACCGGTTTCGAACGATCGATGCGCCCACCGGACGGCACGCGGAAAGATTGCGTCATTCCTTTGGCTCCGGCGGCATTTCACCGACTTTATAGACACTATCGATACGATAACTAACGGTATCGCGTTCGACATTAAACCAGCGCCGACAGCCGTGCACATGGCACCACTGTTCACGAAAGCGACCTTGGGTATTGGTACGCATAAACAAATAATCGGCCCATTCAGCATCCGATAACGTGTCGGGTCGTACCGGGCGCACAATATGCGCCTCACCACCGTAGCTAAATTCAGTTTGATCCCGCGGCCCACACCACGGACATTCAATTAATAACATCAGTGAGCTACACCGGCCGCGCCGTGCTCATCGATCAACGCACCGCTCGTAAAGCGCTCCAGACTGAATGCTTCATTCAACGCATGGGGGCGATCCTGGGCGATGGTATGGGCGAACACCCATCCCGAACCCGGCGTGGCTTTGAACCCACCCGTACCCCAGCCGCAATTGAAGTACAGACCGCCGACCGGCATTTTACCGACAATCGGGCACGCGTCCGGACACACATCGACGGTGCCGCCCCATTGCCGCAGCATGCGCACGCGGCTGAAGATCGGAAACAGTTCGATAATGGCCGCGACGTTGCCCTCGATCACCGACAGACTGCCGCGCTGCCCATAACCGATATAGGAATCGATTCCCGCACCGACCACGAGTTCGCCTTTGTCGGACTGGCTGACGTAGCCGTGCACAGCGTTCGACATTACAACGGTATGCAAAACGGGCTTTAGCGGCTCTGAAACGAGCGCCTGTAATGGATGGCTCTCGACCGGCATGCGAATCCCCGCCATGTCAGCGATGACACTGCTGTGGCCAGCCGCGACGACACCAATCTTCGGCGCCTTGATAATCCCGCGATTCGTTTCGACCCCCGTGACTACTCCGTTTTCGCGCTGAATTCCGGTGACTTCACAGTTTTGAATGATATCGACACCGCGTGCATCGGCGCCGCGCGCGTATCCCCATGCCACGGCGTCGTGACGCGCCACGCCGCCGCGCCGCTGAAACGAGGCGCCAAGAATCGGATAGCGCGGCTGCGATGAAATATCGATGATGGGCACGAGTTCCTTGATTTGCTCAGGAGTCAACACCTCGCTATCGATACCGTTTAATCT
>JAOTWM010000240.1 GCA_029862885.1 Gammaproteobacteria bacterium | reverse complement strand
TGAAAGTGCGACAACTAACACCCCTAATATCACTGCAATAATTATCCACATCATGATTATTCTCCTTTTACGATTTAATAGTTTTCCGTAGGGTCTCTATCTGCCGGGTTTTCTCCGCCAAATATTGATCCAGCGCCTGGAGAAAATACGTCTCAAGGTCCTTGTCCTCGGCCCCGAGGTTGCTGATTACGTGTTGGTAGACTTTTTTCACCCTGGCACTGACCGAAAACACGATCTTCTCATCGCTGAAATGGTCGTCCAGCAACCCTCGCATCAATCCAGACATGTTCAGGCCTGCCTTGGCCACGGTCTCGTACTGGTCAGTTCTTACTAAAACATTGATTCGTTTATATTTTTCAGGGCTATCTACAGGCATTGTTGAATCTCGTGTTGCTACACATATATACATGATAATACATACTAATGTGTATTACAAGCATATTATGTGTATATATACACATCTAGCCTGCTATCGATGCGGGATTGACGTTTGCTCGGTGTTGCCACCAAAAGGAGTGGGAATATCAGAAGCCGCACGTGTTCGTACCAATTCCAATCCGGCATTCGCGGAAATCGATTCGACAAGAGACAATGACAAACACGAGGGTATCCACCCTATGTGCGTACGCGTAACGACGATGCTGGTGAACCCGCTATCCGTAAACGAGGACGCCGGTCCCTATGAATAACGCGGAAACTGCAGTGAGTTGACGATATGTCATACGTTCCTTCAGGAGCCACCAAGCCAGTAGGATGGTTACCGCGGAGAATTCCGAAGAGAGCACGGCCGTAATTTCTGGATGAAGCCCGGCGCTGCCGGCAAATAGACATACCAAACCCAATGCGTTCAATATTCCTTGTGCAATCAGGATCAGCGCCCATTTCGCGGTGATACTACGGAAATTGATCTGCGGAAACCGAACCAATAACAACATCAGCACCGCAACAATATGGCCCCACGTCAATGTCTCGATAGTGCCAAAAATGAGGCTGGCCTTTTGCCCGGTAATGACCATTAGTGCATACACAATGCTCGCGGCCATCGCAATAAGAATGGTTTTACGCAATTGGTTGTTGTCGATACGGGTGGTAACACCGGACTTCGCCGGCCGGACCGCCATGACAATAACCACGATGCTGGCGATGACTACGGTGGCAGCCAGCAACTGGGTCGTCGATAACCGCGCGCCAAACACATAAGCCACTAATAATACGAATACCGGATGGGCGGCAACGATTGGTGCGACAAGGTTGATCGGACCACGCGCGAGACTTAAGTAGAGCAGCAACAACGCGCTCGTCAACGCGGCGCCATGTAGAACCAATAAGAACAACTCACCCGTGGTGCGGGAACCATCGATTCCCGGTATCCCAAATAACGGCAACAAGATAAGCAGCGTTACCGAGAACGTGCCAAACAGCGCACAATCGTGACCCAATTCGCGGCTGCTGAATCGGGCAATAAAATCCGCAGCACCGAACGTGATGGCGCTCAATACACCCCATATCGCAGGCGACAAGACGACGGCGTGTAATTCAGCGCCCATGTGGATCACTGGAATTGGTGGGCAGCCTGAGGCCACCATGAGCGGCACACCATCGATCAGAGTTCAACATACGCGGTACATCCTTATATACTTGCTAATACGCGCACACGACATGGACGGTGCGATGAACCACATTTGTAATGGCAGCCGTTGAACGACTTCCGAACCGACGTCGTATCCGCGATACACCAGTACAACGATTAGATCAGGACAAATTATGCGCTCAACACGGCCGCTGACTACAGAAAACCTCGCGAAAATCGCATGCATCTACTCAGGTATCACGTTTGGCGTCTACTGGATTCCACTACGGGCACTGGGTGAAGCAGGATTTACGGGGCCCTGGGCCGTTTTGATTTTTAATCTCTCAGCACTAATCATTGTATCGCCAGTATTGTTTGTGCGCTGGCGAAATATTATCCGCGTTCGTTTTCGATTTCATATGTGTGCCATTTTATGCGGGCTGGGATACGCTCTTTATGCCGGTGCATTTATGTATACCGAGGTGGTACGCGTGCTCATCATGTTCTATCTGATGCCAATTTGGGGCTTCCTGCTCGGACGCATATTCATTGGCGACAAGATTACGCCAATTCGAATGGTGTCGATGGCCTTTGGCCTTGCCGGGTTGTTGGTCATCTGTGGTGGGGAATCCGGGCTTATCATTCCAAACAACCCAGGCGATTGGATGGCTTTGGCAGCCGGCGTAGTGTGGGCTGCAGGCTCGATGATGTTACTGACCAATCGTGACGATACGGTAAACTATACGATCGGTTTTTTATTCTGGGCCACACTCGTTTCGATGCTGATGGCCATATTCGCTACCGAATCTGGATTCACGATCGCACCAGATTGGACCGGCCTTGGCGGCGTATTATATTGGCTCGTCCCGCTCGCGGTGTTTCTTATTATACCGTCGGCGCTGGCTACGATTTACGGCCCATCCAAGCTGAACCCGGGCATCGTTGGATTGTTCTTCATGACAGAGATAAGTGTCGGCACCGTCACCGCGGCGATATTTGCGGGCGAGCCGTTCGGATTCCGGGAAATCACCGGCGTCGTGCTCGTCACACTCGCCGGAGCGGCTGAAACGTTTTATCAAATTTATCGGCGGCGGATCGCGATTCAATGATAACTACGGTGTGCTGACCCCCGTCGCGCCGCGTGAATTTCGATGCGGACCCTGGCCCGCCGCGCCATTGATCATAAACCTACCTTCCTGTATCGATCCGAAGTTCAGTAGATCTGCCATGCTACGATTTTATTGAACTGCACTCCAGGAAAATGCGTTTATCGCAGCGCTCGCATATCGATTTATCCAGTTTATTGAAAATGCTGTTGATCGCTTGGGTTTTGGAGTCATACATATTCGCCCTATTGAGTTTCTGCATATAGCCGCCGCGCTCGAGTACGTCGGTAGCGGCGTCCTTTAGACGATAGAGGTAAAGTTCGCCGCCCATTTCACGCCGGGCGGTTGCCTCATCCATCAGCAACTCAGCGCCCGCAATATCGACATGATTTATGCCTTTAGTCAGGAGAAGAAGGTGTTTCTGCTCCGGATAGTGTTCGCGAATCCGCCGCAGCATTTCCCGCACGTACGCCACGGCCCCAAAATACAACGAGTCGTCGATGCGTATGAGTTTTAATTGTGGACATTCGGGACGATTAACAACCGAGGCGAATTGCCGGAATGGCGAATCGGGATCAGGGGCTCGTGCCACGACTTTTGGCTTG
Organism: Gammaproteobacteria bacterium; assembly: GCA_029862885.1. GTDB lineage: Bacteria > Pseudomonadota > Gammaproteobacteria > Arenicellales > JAOTWM01 > JAOTWM01. The sequence continues at coordinate 4,453 of JAOTWM010000240.1, read as the reverse complement.
GATGTCCGGCTTAAATAGATCATCAGTGACAACATGACCCCAAGCAATATTGCAAACTCTAGCTCCAGAAATAATGTGCCAAAGAATGTAACCGACATGACCAACGTCTCTTTGCGATCGGCACGCATGATGGACTTTATATGATGAAAATCGATCAACCGCCACGCCACTAGGAAGAGCAGTCCGGCCATGGCCGCTTTGGGCAGATAGGCGGTTAGAGGCGCAAACAAAAGTACGACTACCAATAAGAGAATGCCGGCGAATACGGCAGCAAGCGGTGTTCTAGCCCCCGCATCATAATTCGCGCCACTGCGATTGAAAGAACCGGTTGCGACATAGGCGGAAAAAAAACTGCCGGCGATATTCGACAGACCTTGTCCTATGAACTCCTGATTGCCCTCGATGGGTTGACCGGAGCGCATGGATATTGATCGCGCAATGGACACGGCTTCGGTCAGCGCAAATAGGGTCATCGCGAGGGCTACGGGTGCAAGCTCGCGGAATATTCCAACCGAAAACTCAGGTATGGACAGCGGAGGCAACTGCCTCGGCAACGCGCCGACCATTTGGACGCCGGTGGTGGCCTCACCGAGCACAAGATTGAGCAACACGGCAGTCAGACTACCGATAATCAGTGCCGCCAACATACTGGGAAACTTGGGCCAGCGGAGTTTAACTACAATCCCGGTGACCAGGGTGACGATCGCCACCAGCGAAACAAGTGGGTGCAGCTCGGTCCAGTGCGTCCATAAATAATACAAAGTTTCGTAGAAGTGTTCGCCCAGCGGCAACTTCAGTCCGAAGAAGTTATCCGCTTGTTTGGTCATGATCAGGATAGCGGCACCCGCCGTAAACCCGACGATGACGGAGTGGGATATGAAGTTCACCAAGGTGCCAAGTCTCGCCATACCCATCACCAGCTGAATCACCCCGACCATGAACGTGAGGGTGATGGCAAGCGCGATGTATTGTTCACTACCCGGCGCGGCATGCGCGCTCAGTGCCGAAAACATCACGATCGAGGCGGCGGTTGTGGGCCCGGAAACCAGGTGCCAGGATGACCCGAACAGCGCCGCAACAATGGCGGGCACCATACTGGCGTACAGACCGTACTCGGGGGGCATTCCTGCAATTGTCGCAAACGCGACCCCTTGCGGCAGCACCAGCGCGGCCCCGGTAAGCCCGGCGATCAGATCAGCTTGCGCCGTTTCTCGGTTTACCCGGTGCTTCCAACGAAGAAATGGAAAGATTTTTCTGAGCAGCGCAGCGTATCGGATATTTATCTGGATCATTAGCGAAAAACCAGGTAGCCCAACAACCATGGGGCGTCATAAGTTGCTCCGCTACAATACTCCAGGCATCACTGGGGAAATGCGATGCGCGGCGAAGGCTATATTGACAGCAATTCTAGCTGCAATTACGGGATTCCGAAATAAACTCAGAGAATAATGTTACTCTTGAGTGCTTCGGGGCCCTCACCGACAAGGTCGGTGGCTCAGCGCTGTGTTGCGAGAGTGGAATCGGAGCAGCAGGGCGGCTATCCTACCCAACCCGTAATCAAACACACCTAAGGAGCAAACCACGGCAACAACCGCAAGCTCAGTTAACAACGGCGTGAACGTTGGAGCGCTACTCGAGGCACGCGAAGCGCTTACCGCATCGCCGGAGGGCGCCAAGTTCCAGTGACGCGCGACGTGTAAATGGATGAACGAGACCCACAGCCACTCGACAGTCCAAGGATTCTTCGGATTGGGTGAGGAGCAGAGTCACAAGACGGAGTTCAGCGTCGAGGCAGAGGTCAGTCCACCTCACCGCTTCGCGTCTACCGCGGTCGACGACGCACCTGCACTTGGGATAAACCTCACGAACGGGGAGATTAATACAATCAATTGGGCAACCGGATATTATCCTGACTACTCATGGCTCCATGTGCCCATGCTCGACCGCCAGGGCAAGATTCGCCACGCCGGTGGAGTCGTCGAGTCGCCTGGTATGTATTTGCTGGGGATGACCTTTCTGCGCCGCCGAAAGTCGAGTTTCATTCATGGCGCCGGCGACCACGCGCGCGACCTGAGCGCTCATTTGGTGTCCTACCTCCGCAACAGAAGCTCGGCGCCTTATCGCTGAGGACGGTACTCAGACAACAAAACCGTCGGCTGCCGCCATAGCCTAGGCTGGACATTTAGTGAAGAGTTCGAATTTCAGGGGAAATTGGGCCTTGTAGGCGTTGCGATCGGCCACGGATGGACAGCGGCAGCTATGGGTCAAGGAGATCGTGCCGAGTACGACACCCAGTTTGTCCGGAATTCGAGCACGACAAACCGCATGGTGGCCGCGAACCTCGATTTGTGGGGCGGCCCGCCTAAATCTTGAGAAGATTCCTGGTCCGTAGTTCGCCTTCGCGAACTATCCGGGCTAGTCTCCGGGTGACGTAGCATGAGAATTGTGGGTGATCCAGAATCCAGGCGCCCACTTCACCAGCAAACTCGTTCAATACCCACAATGAGTATCAGAGACTTACTGCTTGCCATCTCCGTACCCCTAATCTGGGGCGCCGGGTTCTTATTTGCTAAGGAGGCGATCGGCGAATTTCCACCCATTTTACTGATGGCGTTTCGATTCAGCGTTACGGCACTTATATTGGTGTGGTTCGTACGCCCTCCCTTCGGTCATTTCCAATCTATTTTCTGGATTGCGCTGGTTAGCGCCGCGGTACAGTACAGCCTGACATTTACAGGACTGCAGTATCTCGATGCATCGACCGCCATCATCGTCGTGCAACTGGAGGTTCCGTTCGCCGTATTGCTGGCAGCACTAATCCTCAAAGACCGGGTTCAGATTCGCCACATCGTCGGTATAACATTGGCCTTTGTCGGTGTGATCTTGATCGCGGGAGAGCCACGCCTGCACTCACAATGGGGGCCGGTATTGTTGGTGATCGGCGGCGCGTTTACCTGGGCACTCGGCCAGGTGATGATCAAATCGCTCGGCAAGGTAGGCGGTTTCCGGTTGATTGCGTGGGTCGCAGTTTTCGCCGCGCCGCAATTATTTGTCGCGTCCTGGCTGGTAGAACGAGACCAACTGGTCGCGATTCGCTCCGCCACACCGATTGTATGGTACGCGATCGTCTACCTCGGCGTAGTGATGACCGCGGTCGGATATGGGATTTGGTATTACCTGTTGGGCAAACATCCGATCAAACAGGTAATGCCATTTCTGCTGTTGTTACCCGTGGCTACTGTCGCGGGTGGCGTATTGATCCTCGACGAGGCTCTCACCCCAGTATTGCTAGTCGGCGGCGCACTCGCGATTATCGGCGTGGGGATTATCGTAATCGCCCGCGAACCAATCCGATCCGCGCCTTCGTGAGATAATCGGACCGCAAGTAGTTTAGTTGCTCGCCTAAACTGAGCAATTACCTGGCGCCGATATGAAAACTCTGATTAAATCATTGGAATTCCCTGCGGATCGTAATTCGAACGATGGCTCGCAACGCCGGACTATTGACGACCGGAATCACCGGCAGTGTAGTCACACTAATTTGTTGCTTCACACCCGCATTGGTGTGGTTGTTCGCCGTACTAGGGGTATCAGCGTGGCTTGCGTGGATCGATTACGTTCTGTGGCCGAGCCTGTTTGTGTTCTTAGCAATTACCGCCTACGCCGTGATGCAACGCCGAAGTTAGGACCTCCCTCTGAAAATCGTCCGATGCAGATCGAGTCAACGATAACCTGCCCACACTGTCGGCATTCGAAAACGGAATTTATGCTGACCGATCAATGCCTATATTATTACCAATGCGAATTCTGCGGCGAGATGCTGCGACCCAATTTCGGCGATTGCTGCATGTTCTGATCCTACGGATCCGTACCCTGCCCGCCTATTCAAATACAACGCTCAGAAAGCAGCACCGAGTAACTCCTGGCGCGCTCCGCAAGATCGTCTAACGGCTCCGTATTGGCCGCGCGATACTCGACCTGCGAACACCAGTCGCCGCTACGCCCGTCCGGACAGAAATACCAGATCCGAATGTCGTGGTTACGGTCTCTCTGCCCGGCTTCGGGGTCCAGTGAAAGCTTTGCACGGACATGGCACAATACCACCCTGGCCGCGTTGTCTGTATGAAATCTTCCACAAATGACGCGCCTCCCGCACCTATCATGAAAATTATCGAATACATAACACCCGAACGCGTGACGGGCGAGGAAATCACGCAGCACTTGCGGCCGTACCGCGTTGTGCCAGGCCGGATGCAGACCAGGACGCGGCACCACTATCTGGATAGTTACGATTGGCGGTTATATCGACACGGGTTGCGACTGCTCCAAAGCCGGACCGGGACACGCACCACACTGACATTGTACGACTCGCAAAACACTGTGATCGCGGCGGCCAACGTCAGCATCGATTCGTTCCGAGTTGAGGATCTGCCGCCGCTTATACACGCACGAA
>JAOTWM010000241.1 GCA_029862885.1 Gammaproteobacteria bacterium | reverse complement strand
ACGAAGATGAGAATCGTGTAGAACCGGCTGATAACCCCTTCATACCAAAAGTGTTACCTATGTCTTCGGTATAAACTGTTACCCATGTGCCCGGGTTGGACCCTTAAGGAAATGGCGCGCCCAAGAGGATTCGAACCTCTGACCTTTGGCTTCGGAGGCCAACACTCTATCCAACTGAGCTATGGGCGCAAGAGTTATCGAGTGTCGGCTATTTTAGGGTATAATTTCTCCCTCAAACAATTCTCATCGGCCGCCGTGAGACTGGATACGAGTCCGCGGTTACGGCTAAATTTATTCACAGTTAAGGTGTAACAATGACCGACAAGCAGTTTTTTCGATCGTTTTTCGGCCTGATCGGCGGGCTGGTCACATTGACCGTGGCGTTGGTGGCATTGGCCACCTTCGTGACTACGGGCATCAACGACAAGATGGGCGATTCCAAGCAAATGGAGCGCGACCAGGCAATCGCAGAACGCGTTGCGCCGGTGGGCTCGATAACAATCGGTGACGCGGCCACGGTGATGGTCTCGGAAGCAAACGCGGCCGAATCGGGTGTCGACGGCAAGACCACCTATGAAACTGCGTGTATCGCCTGCCACGGCGCGGGTGTTGCGGGCGCACCGAAGTTCGGTGATCTATCAGCTTGGAAAGATCGCATCGCCCAAGGCAACGACGCACTTTACGAGCGCGCTATTGAGGGCTTCCAGGGTAGCGCCGGATTCATGCCGGCCAAAGGCGGTAATGCAGCGCTAAGCGACGACGACGTAAAAGCCGCCGTCGATCATATGGTGCAGGGTTCATCCGAATAGTGTCGCTACCAAGCCCATTAAGATCAGAAGCGGGACCATCGCGCGAGGCCGCGGCTACGCAGTAGCGAACGGCGGTACGGATACCGGACCGTTACAACAATGTTCGGCGGAGCCCTGCGGCTCGCTATGATATTTGCACTTCAATAAGTGCCGCGGTTGGCTGGACGAACGCGCGTTCAAACGCGGCCGGAAACGCATCAGTTGCCGTTACCAGCTGGCCGTCGAGTCCGAAACTTCGCGCATACGCGGCGAAGTCGGGGTTACGCAGCTCGGTTGCGACTACCCGACCCGGAAATTCGCGTTGCTGATGCTTGCGTATCGTGCCGTACATACTGTTGTTCACGACGATAATTATTATGCGCACCTCATATTGCATGACGGTGGCCAGTTCTTGCCCGGTCATCAAGAAACAACCGTCACCCGCAAAACACACGACTGTCTTATCGGGTTGCTGGAGCTTTGCACCGATGGCTGCCGGCAGACCGTACCCCATCGAACCCGCGATTGGCGCAAGTTGGCTGCGATACGCACCGTATTGGTAATGGCGCTGTACAGTCGCGGTATATAACCCCGCGCCATTGGTAATGATGGCGTCTCCGGATAAGCGTGTACTCAACCAACTCACAATGCAACCCAGATCAGGCGATGTGGTCGCGGCAGGCGGTACGATGTGTGCCAAGTAATCCCTGCGACCCGCTTCGGTCCACTCGCGCCACTCGGCTCGTGGCTGCAACGCCAGATCTTGAAGGCCCGCAGTAAACGCTGGAGCCGTTGCTACGATGCCGACATCGGGCCGGTACACCCGACCGAGTTCATCCGTGGAAGGATGAATATGAATGAACTTCTGACCCGGATTCGGAATATCCAACAACGAATATGCGTTACTGGGCATTTCTCCCAAGCGCGCGCCGATGCACAAAATGACATCGCTCGCCACCACCCGTTCGAATAATTTAGGATTGATGCCGAGCCCAAGATCGCCGACATAACTGGGATGATGGTTGTCGATATAGTCCTGGCATCGAAATTCCGCTACGACCGGTAACGACCAACGTTCGGCGAATGCCATCAACGCGTACGAGGCCGATGCCGACCAATCACCGCCGCCGACGATCACGATGGGTCGCGTTGCCCCCGCTAGAATGTCGACCACGGCACCGATGTCCGCAACGCCGGGTTTGTTGCGAATGGCCACGGCCGATTTGGCGTCGGCAACGTCTACCTGCTGCGCCAACATGTCTTCCGGCAACACCAATACCACCGGACCCGGCCGGCCCGAAACCGCGGTATGATAGGCGCGACTGATGTATTCCGGTATGCGCTCGGCCGAGTCAATCGATGCGACCCACTTTGCGAGCGGTTGAAACATCTGCCGAAAATCGACTTCCTGGAATGCCTCGCGATCCACATAACCACGATCGATCTGACCGATAAATAAGATCATCGGGGTCGAGTCCTGCTGAGCGATGTGCACACCGGCGGAAGCATTGGTGGCGCCTGGACCGCGGGTCACAAAGCAAACTCCTGGCCTCCCGGTCAGCTTACCATAGGCCTCTGCCATCATCGCCGCACCACCTTCCTGACGGCACACTACTGTCTGAATTTGTGGCTGACCGTAAAGCCCGTCGAGCGCCGCGAGGTAAGATTCGCCTGGTACGCAGAATACTCGCTCGCAGCCATTGATCGAGAGCTGGTCTATAAGGACTTGTCCACCGTGACGGTTTGCCATCGACTCATTCACTCCGTTATCGGTTGCAACCGGGCCGTTTTACGACCGGCCGTAGATTCTCGCACATTTGACACGCGGGCCGCGCTATGAGTGCAGCACTGATCGCCACACACTAAGCGGAATGCACCTATAATGAAATGATATGGACTTGGTCCTCCGACAATGAAGTGGCACCGGTCCCTTTCGTAATTATCACGGATTTGGATTCGACGCGATGAACCACGCATTTTTATATAGCAAACCGGTGCGAGCCGTATTGATGTCCCTGCTGCTTGCCGGCTGCCAATTGTTGCCGCAGTCACCCGCGACGACGGCTGAGTCACAGTCTGAGGCACCGGAGTCGGTCACAACTGCAGAACCGCCGGCGGAATGCGTAGCGGCAAAAACGGAGCAACAAGAAATCGAATATCTCACCGGGCAAGTCGCATTGCGAACCGCGACGCTGCGTATTACCGAACTCGAGGCCCGCGTAAAGCGGTTACGCTATGACCTCGATCTCGCGGAAGGGACATTAGTCTCGGCGGAATCGGGGCTGCAGGCCGGCCTCGGCCGCGCCGATGCTATTGCACGGCTGGCGGAAACTCAAATTCTGTACCGCCACGTCGCTGACCTAAGCCCCAAACGCCAGGACTTGCTAGAGGAGGCCAAAACCAAACTGGAGCAAGCCGATCGCCATTTCGGCGAGTTTAATTTTGGTGCGGCAGTGTATTTTGCGCAACGTGGCAAGCACATCTTGAACTCGATAAAAGAGGAAGTCGAACGCCTCTCCAGCGCCGACAACGCCTATGTCGTAAGTGTCGACACCGTAAACCTGCGCACCGCGCCATCTACAAACGACGCAATCCTGCTGACCCTGGAGCGCGATACGCCGATATTTGGGGAAGAATCTTCGGGTGAGTGGTTATTGGTGCGCACCGCCGACGGCCGGCTCGGTTGGGTTCGTGGCGACCTGGTCCGGTCGGTTCCCTAGTCTGGATATTTTACGGAGGTCCGAACTTCGGCGAAAGTCGGGCTAGCGAATCGGTGTGAACGTCCGCCTGTTCATAATCGTAGCGATGGATCAATGGGGATAGTTACGGATTCTCGGCCGGTTGGGTGGCAAGACGTAGCACTGGTGTTGACGATCCCGGTTCGCTGGCGCGCACGCAATTGCGGCCCGAGTGTTTTGCCGCGTACAACGCGCTGTCGGCATTTTGCATGAGCTTCTCTGCGTCTCCTGCGTACTGGGCAACTCCTATCGATACCGTGACCTCGCGCTCGGTATCGACACGCACCTGTTTTCGAATTTCGTCCGACAACTTTTCCGCGGCCGCCAATGCACCGGCCTGATCTGCCACCGATGCCAGCAACGCGAATTCGTCACCACCAATGCGTGCCGGCACGTCCGCAGTCCGGATCTGCTCCTGCAATACGGCGGCAACACCGTTAATTATGCGATCGCCGGCTTCGTGACCCAGAGTGTCGTTCCAACGTTTAAAGTTGTCGATATCGACAATCAGCACTGAAAATGGAATTCCGCTACGTTTCGATTGTGCTTGATGCTCTTTAATTTTTTGTTCGAAGTAGCGCCGATTGTAGAGCCCCGTCATGCTGTCGGTAACCGATAGCAGTTCGAGCTTTTCGTTCAACACTGACAATTCCTTGTTGTTGGTTTGCAGGCGATCGTTCGCTTCTTCCAATTCGCGCCGGTAGTCTTCCGTCTCCACGGCATGTTGCTTCAAACGAGCCACCATCGACCCGAATTCACCGGTAAGTTTTCCTATCTCGTCGGCCCGTTCTATAGCCGGCAACTGTATATCGAGCTTACCCTCCCCGATCGTCTCGGCGGCCGCGCACAATGAATCAACGGGCCTCACAATCGAACGCGCCGCACGCCATGCGGCAATGAGCGACAACAACATTACGACAATTCCGGCCAACAGTGTGTCTTGCAATGTCGAAGAAATCGCCCCAAACAGCACGTGTCCGGGTTTTTCTATAACCAGGGCACCGCCGATCGCCGACACAGGAACCGCACTTCCGAGCATCGGCTCGCCGGAACTATCGGCATAACGATGGATGGACTTGCCACCGCCAACATACGGAATTGCACGTTTGAATATTTCCCCGGAAATACGTTTGTCCCGCGGGTAAATAAAACGTTGGTTCGCGTCCAGCAAAAATATATCACCGGGGCTATCGACTCCGTCCGCCGCCAATGACGGATCCAGGGCACCCAACTCGATGACCGCTCCCATCGTAGCGCCGAACTCATTGGCAGCACCACCGAGGCTTTTTACGACGAACTGCATCGGCCCTTTTTCAGTATCCAAAATTGTCGTAATCGATCGATTCTGGGTAATCGCCATCAAGGTTTCCGAGGTCAATTTTGGCGGCAATCCGTTCCAGGCAATTACATTGCCTTGGTCATCCAGGACAAATAACGCACGAAAATTCGGTAGTCGCGTATTAACATGATCGAGAAACAGTTCGATGTCCTTGATTGCCGTCTGCGGCGAGCTGGCATAACTCTCGATCGCGTCCACCAACAGGCGCGACGTCGCAAAAACGTTGATATCGTTAACGATCTGCGAATACCATAATTCGACCTTCGCCGAGGTGGCATGTAATTTGAGGGGAAACTCCTTCTCGGCGACGTCGTGGAAGAAATTCCATAACGTATGGGCAGCGATGGCCGTGACTAACAGCGCCGGAACCAGCGTCGCCGCGCTCACCAGTAAGCCGATACGTGTCGTCAGCCGGTGAAACCGCCTGACCTTGGGAACCCGCGCCTTTCGGTCCTTCTTTGCCAACTTTATCCCCTCATGGACAATCTGAGTGCAAAACTTGGCCGATCCGAACGGATCCCGCCGATAACACCCCTTAACAATAAATATAGTCGAAAATCTGGAGAATTCTGCCGCCTCAACACCCCGCCCGACGGTCCGCGTCTGTGCGGCATTGAGGGGGTAATTAGAGGGGGTAATTACAGATTCACGGCGACCGTGTAACGCTTAATATACGCGGCGTCCATCTCAAGCCCCCAACCCGCGCGATCCGGGACTTCGCAGAATCCGTCGATGATGCTGGCCGGATCTATCGGGCTGCGATAAAACAGCGGGTCGCGGTCGGGGTGGTACACCTCTAAACAGATGGCGTTCGCGTACGCCGCCATGAGCTGGATCGACAGTTGTGGCTCACCCGTATGGGCCAGCTGTAATCCGAAACACTGGGCCATGCCAGCAACTCGACGCCATTCGCTCACTCCGCCCCCGTAACCCGCATGGAAATTGCATATATCCAGGGCGCCGGCCGCCATGAGTTCGCGGCACCCGCCGCTGGAGATTTCGCTTTGTCCAGCGCAAATCGGTACGTCGACGCGGGCGCGCAATTCCGCGAGCATGCGGCGATCGTTATCCCAATGGCACGGCTCTTCGCACCACATCAACTCGAGATCCCCTGTGGCACGACAAAACTCCGGTGCCTGGGCAACCGTCCAGGCCTGATTGGCATCCACAGCAAGTCGAAAATCGTGACCGACGGCATCGCGAATCGCGCGCGCGCGCGCTGCGTCGTCGCTTGGCTTCATGCCCCCGACCTTGAGCTTCATACCGCCCATACCCATCAATCGCAGTTGTTCGGCCTCGGCCCCGTAATCGGCCGGCCGCTTGCCGTCCTCGTAATAGCCCGCAATTGCAATGACCGGTAGCCGAGACCGGTAACCGCCCCACATTCGATACAATGGCATATCTGCCACCTTGCCTAGCATGTCCCAGAGTGCCATATCAACGGCGGCTTGCGCTTGTAGCTCCACCCGTCGGTCGCCCAATATAGTGCGCGTGAAACGACGCATTTCGTCCCAACAGCGCTCAATTTGCCGCGGGTCGAGGCCCTTAAGCGCTGGCTGGAGCGTATCCCGAATGCATCGCACTACTGCCGCGCCGATACCAAAATCGTCACCAAGATAGCATTCACCGACTGGTCCGTTATCGGCATAAACCCGCGTGACGGTCGCTACCTTCGCGGTGTACGAATAGTTGATTCCCTGGAACGCGCGGGGCAGCGGCACCTGCAGTAAAATACATTCGATTCGCTCAATTTTCATCGCCACACTCCGTGCGCGAACCCGACGCCATTATCATCAATCATACGGTGCTGATATTGCCGCCGGCAACGCCTAATGACGCGTCCGCGTTGCCGTTACTTGCCGGAACTTGCTATCGTTGCGTGCCTAATCACGGGTTCGCCCGCAGTCACCCATACCCGGTTCCCGCTATGAGCCAATACATCGAATACGAAGCCGCCGAAAAAATCGCGACCGTGCAAATCGATCGCGCGTCTGCATTAAATGCAATCAATCCCGATGTAATGCGCGAGCTGTCGGACGCATTCCGCCGCGCGGACGATGATCCGCAGGTCCATGTGGTGGTATTAAGCGGTAGCGGCAAACATTTTGGCGCTGGGTTCGACTTGAAATTCAACTGGGGTCAACATTACGGTGGGCAGACTCCGATGGGCATGCGGCGCATGCTCACAGACTGCGTGGAGTTCGAGTACACACCGTGGGATTGTAGTAAACCGGTTATCGCAATGGTGCGCGGTTACTGTCTGGCCGGAAGTTGCGAATTGGCGCTGATGAGCTGTGTGACCTTCGCCTCCGATACGGCACAATTCGGCGAGCCCGAGATCCGCTTTTCCACAGCGTCACCGGCCATCGTGATGCCATGGATCGTCGGACTTAAGAAAGCCCGCGAGCTTTTGTACTCGGGCGACACCATCGATGCCCAGGAGGCGCTGCGTATTGGCATGGTGAATCGCGTTTTCCCGGATGCTCAGCTCGAGCAGGAGACCTGGCGCTACGCGAAGCGCGTCGCCGCGATTTCCTTAGAGGGTTTACAGGCGACCAAAGCCGCTATCAATCGCGGCGCAGAAATCGCGGGACTTCGCCAAGCCATTGCATACGGTGTCGAAGTCGGCGCGCTCCTCGACGCGAGCGATACCGCGGCGAACCGACGGTTTAATGAGATTCGCGAGCGCGACGGGCTTACCGCAGCCATCCGCTGGCGCGAACGTCAATTCGAGCCGTGATGAATTTTCCAAGCCGTGTATTGGCCCGATGACCGTGTCGAACGACGACAACGGCAAACCGCTACATCCCGAGTCCCGGGCCGCCCAGGCGCTTGGCCGCATCGATGCGGTGACCCGTGCGCTGGTACC
>JAOTWM010000576.1 GCA_029862885.1 Gammaproteobacteria bacterium | reverse complement strand
GTGGGGTTCACCTGTATGGTATCGTCCGCGAAAATCTTTCGAGTCTCCCAGACCATCTTCATCTCTTCTTTGGTATAGCCGTTATCCTGGAAATTATCAATCTGCGGAATCGCGTTGAACGCTATTTGGGCAGGCAATGTTTTCACTTCGACATTCTTGCCGTTTAACAGCGCGGCGGTTTGCGCCGCAAGTTCTTCGATCGCGCGCCGGCCGGCGCCAGACACGGCTTGGTACGTACATACATTAATACGTTCGATACCGACCGCATCGTAGATCGGTTTCAGCGCAACCACCATCTGTATGGTCGAGCAGTTAGGATTTGCAATGATGCCGGCCTGGGTGCCTAGAGCATGTGCATTCACTTCCGGCACCACCAACGGTATGTTGGGGTCATAACGAAAATGCGAGGTATTGTCGATAACGACGCATCCCGCTGCCGCCGCCCGAGGCGCGTGTTCCGCAGATATCGAACCGCCCGCCGAAAACAACGCGATATCGGTGTCGGAAAAATCGAAATCCATGAGCGTCTCGACCCGCAGCGAACGGCCATTAAACGGCAACCGCTTACCCGCGGAACGTTCGCTGGCCAACGCCACGAGGTTATCGATTGGGAACTCGCGTTCGGCGAGGATGCTTAACATCGCCTCACCCACGGCCCCGGTCGCACCCACGACGGCGATGTTGTATTTTTCACTCACGGAACTAGCCTCACTCACCGACTGACTGAATCCGCTCACTGCTTGAATTATCTAGAATAAACGTCAATGCTCGTGCCCTGAACAAACCGTGGGATTGTACCCGATCGCCCGTGTTGTCACTAGCACGGCGCTGGGTTTATGCGGCCGAACGCAACGCCGCGACGACCGCATCGCCCATTTCGGCGGTGCCAACCCGAGTGTGTGGTTCAGTGTGAATGTCGGCTGTACGCAGCCCATTTTGCAACACTTTTGCCACCGCCGCTTCGACCGCATCGCTCAGTCGCGCTTGCGCCATCGAATAGCGCAACATCATCGCGACTGATTGGATCATTGCCAGTGGATTAGCCATGTTCCGGCCCGCGATATCCGGCGCCGACCCATGGATCGGTTCATACATCCCCTTGTTGTTCGCGTCCAACGACGCCGATGGTAACATTCCGATCGAACCCGTCAGCATCGCGGCCGCGTCCGACAAAATGTCGCCGAACATATTGGTAGTGACGATCACATCAAATTGTTTCGGCTCACGAATCAATTGCATTGCCGCATTGTCGACATATAAATGTGTCAATTCGACATCGGGATAATCGCGGGCTACCTCCAGCATTACGTCCCGCCATAACTGCGTGGACTCCAATACGTTGGCTTTATCGACCGAACACAGCCGTTTGCTGCGCCGCCGCGCCACTTCGAACGCCGCGCGACCGATGCGCTCAATTTCCGATTCACGGTATATAAGCGTGTTAAACCCGACTCGCTCGTTATCGCGTTGCTCGACGCCGCGAGGCTGGCCGAAATAAATACCTCCGGTCAATTCACGCACGATCATGAGATCGAGTCCCGCAACGAGCTCCGATTTCAGTGCCGATGCATCGGCCAGTTCAGGAAATAAGATCGCCGGGCGCAAATTAGCGAACAGGTCCAGTTCCGAACGCAGCCGCAACAGACCGCTTTCCGGACGTTTAGCGCGCGGTAAGTCGTCCCAATCGGGTCCGCCCACCGCACCAAGCAAAACCGCATCGCTGGATTTTGCGAGTTCCAACGTAGCGGCCGGCAGCGGGTCGTCGAAAATATCGTAGGCGCCACCACCGACTGCGGCGTCTTCCCATTCCACCGCACAACCGAACTCGTCCCGTAAACACTCGAGGACTTTAGTGGCTTCCTGCATAACTTCCGGGCCTATGCCGTCGCCAGGCAACAGCGTTACCTTATGCGTCATTCGTTTCCCCGGAATTTTTTGTACGAATCGGTGTGAGTATCATCCGGCGTCGCCGGCAAACAACCACGGCACTTCGTCACGGCGTCGCGCTTCGTAGTCGCGAATCTGATCCGCATGCCGTAATGTGAGATCAATATCGTCTAATCCGTTGAATAAACAATCTTTTTTGAATGCGTCGATATCGAAAGCTACGGCAGGCCCGTGCGGAGGAGTGACGGTTTGCGCCGCCAGATCAATGCGTAACCGGTAACCGGGTGTGGCGTCCACGTCCGCAAACCATTGCGCAATTAAATCGGCGTCCAGTACGACCGGCAGAATGCCATTCTTCAGGCAGTTGTTATAAAAGATGTCCGCAAAACTCGGGGCAACGATGCCGCGGATTCCAAAATCCAATAACGCCCACGGCGCATGTTCGCGTGACGATCCACAGCCGAAGTTTTCGCGCGCCAGCAGGATTTGCGCACCGCCGTAGCGCTCTTGATTGAGCACAAACTCAGTATTGAGCTGCCGATTAGCACGATCCTGCCCCGGATCGCCGCGGTCCAGATAGCGCCAGTCGTCGAATAGATTTGGACCGAACCCCGTACGGTGGATCGATTTCAAATACTGTTTCGGGATGATCTGATCGGTATCGACATTGGCACGATCGATCGGTACGACCAGGCCATCGAGTTCAGTAAATGCTTGCATAGTGATAACTTCCCTTGGTGGTAAGAAAGTTAGGCCGCGGTAATATCGACGAAATAGCCGTTCACGGCCGCAGCCGCGGCCGTGGCCGGCGACACCAAATGGGTGCGACCGCCACGTCCTTGCCGACCCTCGAAATTGCGGTTCGAGGTCGATGCACAGCGCTCGCCGGGCTCAAGCCGATCGTCGTTCATCGCCAAGCACATCGAACATCCGGGCGCGCGCCATTCAAAACCCGCGTCAAGGAATATGCGATCGAGACCCTCCTGCTCGGCTTGGCGTTTTACCAGACCGGATCCGGGTACTACCATCGCTAGCTGAATCGAGTCGGCCACCTTGCGGCCTTGCGCGACAAGCGCGGCTTCTCGCAAATCTTCGATACGGCCGTTCGTGCAGGACCCGATAAACACTTTATCGGGTCGGATGTCCGCGGCCTGCATGCCGGGCGACAAGTCCATATATTCGAGCGCTCGGCGTAGACCTTCTCGGCGTACCG
>JAOTWM010000430.1 GCA_029862885.1 Gammaproteobacteria bacterium | reverse complement strand
TCCGGTTCACGCTCCGGGTCGGGCACCCGCCCATCGACCGCCATTACCATTTCCGGCGATGTGCCCCAGGTCAGTTGCGGTTTGACCTTGGAGCCATCGAGCACAACCGTGCTATCGAACTCGGCATCGCCATCGCTCACCAGATCGCGCCAATCTTGCACCGCGCGATCCCACGCGGCGCCGTGAGGTGCGTAGGGCCTGCCGGCGAAGTATTCAATGGTCGCATCGTCGACGGCCACCATGCCGGCGCGCGCGCCCGCTTCGATCGACATGTTACAAAGCGTCATGCGCGCTTCCATCGATAATTGCCCAACGGCGGCGCCCGCGAACTCGATGATATGGCCGGTACCACCACTCGTGCCGATATTGCCGATGATGGCCAGCGCCAGATCCTTAGCGGTCACACCCGAGCGCAGTGCACCATCGACCCGCACGCACATGCGTTTGGCTTTGCGCTGAATCAAACATTGAGTGGCCAATACATGTTCGACTTCGGAGGTGCCGATACCGAATGCCAAGGCGCCGAACGCGCCATGGGTCGACGTATGAGAATCACCGCAAACAATGGTCATTCCCGGTAACGTCGCGCCCTGCTCTGGACCGATGACATGCACGATTCCTTGACGCGGATCGTCCATCTTGAATTCGGTAATTCCGAACCTAGCACAATTGCTGTCGAGCGTCTCAACCTGTAGCCTCGAGACCGGATCGGAGATACCGCGTTCGCGGTCGGTGGTGGGCACGTTATGATCGGCGACGGCGAGATTAGCAGCAACCCGCCACGGTGCGCGGCCGGCTTGGCGCAAACCTTCGAAGGCTTGCGGCGAGGTTACCTCATGAACCAAATGCCGATCGATATACAGCAACGCTGTACCGTCATCGTCCACGCGCACCAAATGGCCGTCCCATAACTTGTCGTATAGCGTCTTACCGGTCATGATGGAGAAGATATTACCGTGCCGATTTTGGAACTGAAAATCATAACACAATGTCCGTAGATCCGGTGCGACACGAGACTCCCAAATTCACCGACGTCGGTGAATTGACAGCCACGGAAATCTGCGCCACAGTTTCCAATGACGTTGCAACGAGAGCACAATACAGTTTGTCTACGACCGGAAATTCCATGACGATTACGTTTCGACGTCTACTGGTGGAGCTGGCGGATCGTATCGGCAGCCAACACTTTCCAGTATGTGAAAACGCCAGCGATATCGCGGAAGTGCTGCGCCCAGATGCTGTGCATGCCGAGTTAATCAAGCGGGTAGTACGGGATGTGTATCGGGCGAACCATTGCGGTCACCTCGATGCGTCGATTGATTCTGAATGTACATTTGATGCGCTTGGCAAGATCCGCGGCGCGATCGCACGCCATAAAAACACGGATATCGATCAGCTGAATTTACTCGAAGACATCGGCTCCCAGCTTTCCGACCTATTCGAAACCCGTCCCGCCACCGCCGCTCCAGGAGCGAACGGCAGCGCGTTACCTCAATCGTCTCGGAACCGTTAGACCTCACCGGCACACGCGCCGGGAATCGGGCGAGTGCCGCTATCTACGCCAGCGTTTTGCGCACGATGCCGTAACAAATGATCCATTAGCACCAGCGCGAGCATTGCCTCAGCAATGGGCACCGCACGAATACCGACACAGGGATCGTGACGGCCGGTGGTCGCCACTTCAACCGGTTCGCCTTTAAGATCGATGCTACGGGCTGGCACACGGATGCTGGAGGTCGGTTTCAGCGCCAAGCTGAGCAGCAGGTCCTGGCCGGAACTTATGCCCCCCAGCACGCCGCCCGCATTGTTGCTGACGAAACCCTCTGGCGTCATTTCATCGCGATGTTCACTGCCACGCTGTTCGACGCTACGGAATCCCGCACCGATCTCGACTCCCTTGACCGCGTTAATACTCATCATCGCACGTGCCAGATCCGCATCCAATCGATCGAATACGGGTTCGCCGAGTCCCACCGGCATACCCGACGCCACGACGTTGACCCGGGCCCCGAGCGAATCGCCGTCGCGCCGCAGTTGTTCAATGCAACTTTCGAGTTGCGCCACCATATCGCGATCCGGAAAAAAGAACGGGTTTTCCGCAACCGCCTCCCAATCAAACTGTTGCGGCACGATAGTGCCAAGCTGCGCGAGATATCCGCGAATCTCAACCCCGGCTTGCTGCCGCAGGTATTTGCGGGCGACCCCGCCGGCCGCCACACGCACCGCCGTCTCTCGCGCCGAAGACCGGCCTCCACCGCGATAATCGCGGCGCCCGTATTTCTGATGATAGGTATAGTCGGCATGACCCGGGCGAAACCGATCCTGTAACTTACTGTAGTCGCGAGAACGTTGATCCTCGTTACGTATAATCAGACCGATCGGTGTGCCGGTAGTGTGGCCTTCGAATATCCCTGAAACGATCTCGACCGCATCGGATTCGCGGCGCTGAGTCGTAAATTTCGACGCCCCGGGCCGGCGTCGATCGAGCTCGCCTTGCAGGTCGGCCGCGCTTAACGCAAGACCCGGCGGACAACCATCGACGATCGCACCAAGCGACACGCCGTGACTCTCGCCAAACGTCGTGACGGTGAATAATTTTCCGAATGTGCTGCCTGACATAGGCCAATGGTATCTAACCGTGCTGCCGGGCGACAGAGCGGCATGAGCGATTCTTCAATATATTACCCGATCCGTGATGGTTGCCGGGTATACGCCGCGGCCGTCGCATTCGGTCAGGTCTTCGGCAACGTCACGCCGACCTGCCCTTGGTACTTGCCCTGACGGTCCCGGTACGACACCGCACACGCCTCATCGGCTTCAAAAAAGATCACCTGAGCGACACCTTCGTTGGCATATATTTTCGCCGGCAGTGGCGTCGAGTTGGAAAATTCCAGTGTAGCGTGCCCTTCCCACTCCGGCTCGAAGGGGGTCACGTTGACGATAATACCGCAACGCGCATAGGTCGACTTTCCCAAACAGATCGTCAGCACATTGCGCGGAATCCGCAAGTACTCAACGGTTCGCGCCAGCGCGAACGAATTTGGCGGAATGATACATACCGGACCGTTGAAATCGACGAAACTTTCCTCGTCGAAGTTTTTCGGGTCAACGACCGCAGAATTAATATTTGTGAATATCTTAAATTCATTCGAGCAACGAATATCGTATCCGTAACTTGAAGTCCCATAGGACACGATTCGGTCGTCACCGTTGCGACTGATCTGCTCGGGTTCGAACGGCTCGATCATGCCGTGCGACTCGGCCATATGCCGGATCCACTTATCCGCTTTGATACTCATCGAAGCGGTCGGCGTCAGGTATTTTGAATAACGATGGTCGGAAACTTATCGCTGTAGTCCTTTTTACGGGAGGATAGTTTCCCTGCTGTGCGCCGCGCGATTCGCCGAAAAGTGGCCGCGATATCGCCGTCGGGGTCGGCCACCACGGTTGGCCGACCGGCATCAACGTCGGCGCGAATTCGCATGTGCAACGGCAATGCACCCAGATACTCCACACCGTATTCCTCCGCCATACGCTGCGCGCCGCCGCTGCCGAATATATGCTCCTCGTGGCCGCACTCGGTACAGATATGGGTGCTCATGTTTTCGATAACTCCCAATACGGGAATCTCGACCTTTTCGAACATCTTATAGGCCTTACGCGCATCCAACAATGCGATGTCCTGCGGCGTGGTCACGATAACCGAACCCGTCACCGGTACTCGCTGCGCCAACGTGAGCTGGATATCGCCGGTACCGGGCGGCAAGTCGACGATCAAATAATCAAGGTCGTTCCAACGCGTGTCTTTGAGCAATTGCTCGAGCGCCTGAGTCACCATCGGACCGCGCCAAATCATCGGCGTCTCTTCGTCGATCAAAAATCCGATCGACATTGTCTGTAACTGAAAACTGTGTAGCGGCTCCATACTCTTGCCATCCGCCGATTCCGGTTTGGCCTTCACGCCCAGCATCCGCGGTTGGCTCGGGCCATAAATATCGGCATCGAGTATGCCCACCGATGCGCCCTCGGCCGATAACGCGAGCGCAAGGTTGACCGATACTGTGGATTTGCCGACGCCTCCCTTGCCGGATGCGACGGCAATGATGTTCTTGACTCCCGGCAACGCTTTGACGCCTTTTTGCACGGAATGGGACGCGATTTTACTGGATACGGACACGTCCGCAGCGCCGATGCCGTCGATCGACTCTAACTTGGTCTTCAATAAAGCAGCGTATTCGTTAGCCCATCCCTTAGCGGGATAACCCAACACGACATCGACACTGACGCGGTCGCCGTCGATATCGATGCGTTTAATGAACTTCGACGCGACCGGATCGCTATCGGTATTCGGATCGATGACGCCCGTCAACGCCTGTTCCGCGACGGACTTGTCAATTACGGACATTGGAATGTGTTCCTTAGGTACGGTTAAATGCGGCTGGCCCTAGGGGAACCGCGCAATCTGAGGGGCGCCAATGCTACACGGTCGACGTGAAAATGTCATCGCATCGCGACATTCGCAGGCCACCCGGCATCTGGATTTAGTTGCCACGCGACACTACTGGCTGCTATCAACTTAAACTGGTACCGTACCGCGCGATTCGAGCATTACCACAGACCTTAATAAACATGAACACGACCC
>JAOTWM010000239.1 GCA_029862885.1 Gammaproteobacteria bacterium | reverse complement strand
AGTCGGGCATTTATTTTGTCACGCTAGTAATGGGGCTGTTTGCCATCCCGGAGGCGTTATACCTTGTTTTCGACCCGTCTCGTGGGCGGCGTGGCGGCAATGGTCAGGAAATTAGGGATCTACGAATCACCAAAGCAGAAGCCAAACTCATCGCGCCGGTGATCGGTCGACAGTCCATCGTTGGTTTTCTTATCGGAGTTATGCCGGGTGCCGGCGCGACCATAGCATCGTTCTTAGGTTATGCAATGGAACGTAACATTGCGCCGAGCAAACACCGTAACGAATTCGGCAACGGATCGATCAAAGGTTTGGCGGCGCCGGAGACGGCTAATAATGCCGCGTGTACCGGTTCGTTTGTGCCGCTGTTGACGCTGGGCATTCCCGGTTCCGGTACTACCGCGATCTTGTTGGGGGCACTGATTGCTTTGAACGTCGATCCAGGCCCGCGGCTGATGATAGAACGGCCCGAGGTGTTTTGGTCGGTGATTATTTCAATGTATATTGGCAACGTAATACTGCTGGGACTCAATTTGCCGTTAATCCCGTATATCGCTAAACTGTTGGCGGTGCCGCGTAATTACCTCGTCCCATTCATTCTCTTTTTTGCGCTGATCGGCGCCTATATCGGGCAGAACAATCCCACAGAGCTACTCATCATGGTTGGTCTCGGTGTCATGGCGACGATCTTGAGATTTGCACAATACCCATTGCCTCCGTTGATAATCGGTTTCATACTGGGCGGCATGATGGAGGACAATCTCGGCCGGGCCATACGCAAAGCGAACGGCTTGGATTTTTTGTGGGAGCGGCCGCTGACTCTCGGACTGCTAATTGTGGCGATCTTGTTTCTGTTGGTACCGATAATAAACGACTGGCGGGCTAGATCGAAAGCCTAAATTCTGCGGCCGGAAGCGGCTGATATTTCTGATGGCTCGTACAGTTGGACGCTTGTGCCGGACCCATCAGTAGTGCTGAATATAATCAACTGAAAACCTAACTTCAGGCGACGAAATCATGCTTAAGAAAATTATCCTTCCCGTAATTATGTTAATACTTGCCTATGGGTTTTGGGTGAGTCCTGACTTTAAGGAAATAGCGGCGGGGGTGGCAATTTTCCTGTTTGGCATGTTGTTTCTCGAAGACGGATTCCGCGCGTTCACCGGCGGCGTGCTGGAAAAATTGCTCAAGAAAACTACCGATAAAGTATGGAAGAGCCTGAGTTTCGGTATTGTCGCCACCACTATTATGCAATCCAGCTCACTGGTATCGGTAATCAGCATTTCATTTATCAGCGCCGGCTTGATCAGTTTGGTTGCCGGTATTGGTATCATCTTCGGCGCTAACATCGGTACCACTACCGGCGCATGGCTCGTGGCCGGATTTGGTTTGAAAGTAAAAATATCCGCCTATGCCATGCCAATGCTCGCGTTCGGAATTATTCTGGCGTTTCAAAAATCACGATATCTGAAAGGCATAGGGTCGGTACTCGCGGGACTGGGATTTCTGTTTCTCGGCATCCATTACATGAAGGAAGGTTTCGATGCGTTCCGCGGTAGTTTTGACCTGGCCGCATTCGCGGTAGAAGGATATCCGGGATTGTTTCTATTTGCCGCCATTGGCATGGCGGCAACGGTGGTGATGCAATCGAGCCACGCCACGTTAGTGCTAATTATTACCGCGCTGGCGGCACAACAAATCAGCTACGAGAATGCCTTGGCGTTGGCCATCGGAGCAAATCTGGGCACTACTATCACGGCCATTATCGGTTCTATGAGCGCCAATGTAGAGGGCAAGCGTCTGGCGGGTGCGCACCTGATATTTAACGCCGTCACCGGTTTGATCGCGATCGCATTTATCAGTCAATTCATCATGGTGGTGGATTATATTAGTACGAGTGTCGGTATTGCCGAGGATAATTACGCGCTGAAGTTGGCAGTGTTCCACACTGTATTTAACGTAGTGGGAGTGGTTGTGATGGTGCCATTTATCCAGAAGTTGGCCGACGCACTGTGCAAGTTTTTCGCGGAACCTAAAGAAGATTTGGCCCAACCAAAATATTTGTCCGACGCCGCTATCGATTTCCCGGGTACCGTTTTGCAGGCGGTGCGTAAGGAATCCTGGCACTTGTTCGATAGCGCCTTCGAGCTAATGGCCCACGGTATGAATCTGCATCGCACCGAAATATTGGAATCGGTAGATCTCGAGAGAACCATACACAATGATCGGGAAGTCCATAAATTTGACATGGACGCGCTCTATGATAGCAAGGTAAAGGTTCTTTACGGCGCTATCGTGGATTTTATTAGCCGTTCTCAATCCCGGCTACCCAGTGACTTTTCCGAAGAGCTGTATCGGTTCCGGCACGCGGCGGCCGATATCGTCGAGTGCGTCAAGCACATCAAGCATTTTCGAAAAAATGCGACCGAGTATTTGGTGTCGGATAACGAACACATTCGCGGCGAGTACAACAAGATTCGTCTCGGCTGGCATCCATACTGCGGGAAATCTACCGCCTGCGGGAATCGAGCGTGACAGATCCGGAATCAGCGCCTGACTTTCTTGAACTGGACAGATTTAAACTTGATGTGCAACAAAGTCGCCGCGAAGTGAATCTAGGTATCGATGAGTTGTTGCAAAATCGGAGTATCACGCCACACATGGCAACATCTTTACTCAACGATTATGGCTATGCCGAAGACACCGTCTGGAGTTTGCTTAACAGCGCTCAGGTGTTATTCGCGTCCCACGAGTCCCTGGTTGCGGATGCGGAACAGGAAGTTGTGTTGGATGAAGACGATATTATAGAGCTATCCAGCGATCCATCATGACACGAGATAGCGGTAATCAATCTAATAGGAATTACCAATGAAACTTTCGAAGCTTAAGAAAACGATTCAAGAATTTGTTAGCAAGGAACGTCAAGGCAAAAAGATAAAACATAAGGAAATTGTCAAGGTGTTGGATAAGTTGAAATCGAAGAAAAAAGACTTAAACAAGAAACTACACCGCGAAAAATCCAAGAAGACACAAAAAGATTTAAGCCTTAAACTCAAGGTTGTGCGGGCGCAGATTAAAAAAGCCTATAAGTTGAAAAAAGACCTGGAAAGCTGACAGTAAGCTCCATTTAGGAGTAATAGATCGCCGCAGTTTTATGGCATCGTGAACCCACGCCATGAACCGTGGTGTCAGAGGTGGGTAAATATGAGGGTTGCCAGCGTGCCCATGTGCGACATGTCGGAGTTGCGTAGCGCGCTCGACGCGTTGTGGAGCGGGCTTGCGCGCCACCTCGACCATGAATGTGTCTCCGCGGTGCCCGACACGATCGTGCACTAAGCGATCTGTGGAACAACTTGGGTCTTTGGTTCAGCCAGTTTTGCGGCTACGACGTTGTCGATCGACACGCCGGAATGCTGAGGCCGATCGCCACGCCGCATTACGGTGCCCCCGACTGTGAGGGCTGTTACTACACTAGCGTAGTGGTGGCCACACAGTGAGCCTCGCGATGGTGGGGCGCGGCGACGCCGATGTGGCAGTGATCGACTGCGTTACCTACGCACTGGTCGAGCGGTAGGTATCGACCCGCCTTGCTGGCCGGCACCCGCAGATTCGGCACGACCTATCGAGCACCCGGAATTCCCCATGTCACAGGCTGTAGTGAAGGCGAAGAAACCGTCACGCGAATGCGAAACCCCCTGGACAATACGTTTACGGAGCCTCAGCTCGCAGAAGTCCGACAGGCGCTGCATCTCAACGACATCGAGATACTGTCGCCGCCAGATTGCAACCAAATTATCGATTTCCAAGATCTTGCCAACCACCTTTGCTAACGCAGTTGCGATAAAACTCTTAAGTCTAAATCTGGGGCATCGACGAATTGCCCCTGGAGAGATTCATTGTGTCAGGTTCGAGGTCTCCCACGAGTCGCTCTTGTTGTGACGGTGAGCGAGCCACCTGAAGAAATAGCTGCGCGGCGCCTCCGTCCCCATCGACAAATAATGCAGCGTATGCGGATTGTTCAGGGTCGCGGACAGTAGTGTTTGTGCTCGACCACTCCTGGCGAAAGCGGCGTCCACTCCTTGGTGGTCGTGCAATTGTAATAAGTGCCGGCATAATCGCCCGATCCGATGGAGATCGTGCTACTCACTTTGAGTACTTTGGCCTTGTCCTCGGCGCTACCCGCATCAATTCATAGGCGGGGAACGTAGGAAGTGTTTGTGCCTATCAGGAGTACCGGTGAACGCTCGAGTAGTGAGTTCAATTCACGTGGTAGCCGCAACTTTCATGGCCGCCCCGCTATTGTGATTCGCCTGCTGTGAGAGTGATGACAATGGATGCCAAGGAGCCGTAAATTCGGTGTGCCCAACTACTCACAAACTGCAAGGCTTATTATTCGGCGCGCCGCAATGCGGCAATTCGCTCTTCCAGTGGTGGGTGCGTCATGGTCAGTTTTTTTAATCCGGCCACGCCCAATAACCCGCCGTTAATACCGAGGGCTTGCATGTGCGCCGGCAATTGCGCAGGTCGCTGCAGTTGTTGCAGGCGCTGTAAGGCCTTAATCATCTTGTCTCGTCCCGCAAGTTTGGCGCTTCCGGCATCGGCACGATACTCCCGCCAACGGCTGAACCAACGTACGACGAGCGTCGCTAGAAAACCCAGTACAAGTTGAGTCGCCATATAGGTGACGCGATAACCGATTCCTCGACCATAACCATAGCCGGAAGCGCTATAGCCGGACCCACGCCGTCGATCAACCAGCGTTGAGATAATCTGTGAGAAAACAATGACAAAAGTATTAACGACACCCTGAATCAACGACAAAGTGACCATATCGCCATTTGCCACATGGCTTACTTCATGGCCGAGCACGGCCTCCACCTCATCTTTGTCCATCGTATTCAACAATCCCGTGCTTACGGCGACCAGCGCACTATTCTTGTTGGCCCCCGTAGCAAATGCGTTCGGCGCCGGCGAGTCAAAAATAGCCACCTCGGGCTGGCCAATTCCCGCTTGTTGAGATTGCGAATATACCGTGTCCACCAACCATTGCTCGGAGTCGTTTGCCGGCGTATCGATGACCAGGGCGCCCGCGGATCGCTTGGCCATTGATTTTGACATAATCAGCGACATAAATGATCCGGCCATGCCGACAATGCCCGCCATGATCAGCAATGGTAACCAACTGGTTCCCGGCTGATTCAAACCCAGAACGGAAATGATCAGATTAAGTATGAACAGAACCGCTAAGTTGGTCCCCAAAAATAATCCAATGCGCATCATGGCAATATTTCCTCTCGAATCCACCGTCTAATATATCAAACCGTCGAGCTCGGCTGATACGGCGCAACAGGTTATTGTGTTTTATCGGCGGCAACGTATTTACGTTTGCGGTCGATCTTATGGTATACCGTAGGGTATAGCCTTCATTCTCCATTATCGTGAACGCAATATGTGTATTGACATCCGGAAAATCGTTCAGTACCAGGACACCAGTTTAATTGAAGGCGGGCGAAAGGCCGACAAACCCTTGCGGCTTTTTGCCGCGGCGGCGGTGGTTACCAATCCGTGGGCGGTCCCACCACCGGATCGGAGATCGGTGCCAGGATCTTGAGGAATTCGGTCACGATGTCGACAAGCCCGCGGGTTAGCGACATCAATCTCGATTGAGAAACACGAGTTTTTCGAAACGACTTGGATGCTTGCCGTTCAGTCGACTCATCAGATCCTCCTGACTACAACGCTGGGTTTTGATACGCAACAGGCGTATCCTTTCTCTACCCATTGAAAACGAGGTTCACACGATGTCACAAGCTACAGTGAAAGAAGCCTGCAGTAAGCTTGCGGGAGGGATAGCCGATAATCCGGCAAATGCAAAGGTCCACTATAGTGCAGAAGTGGTCTGGGATGGTGATGTTCACTGCACATCTCGAGTTCGTCATTTCGAACCGCTTGGGGTCGATGAGCCCGAGGTGTTTGGTGGCGGTGACAAGGAGCAAAGCCCAGCCGACCTGGTATTGTCGTCATTCGGTGCATGTCAAGGCATCATGTATGCCGCAATTGCATCGGCAATGGATATTGAATTAACGTCGGTTAGATTCAAATTGAAAGGGGAGTTAGATCTGCGCGGATTATTAGGAATGGGAAAGAACGAAGGAATTCCCGCAGGGTTTCAGAATATTCGATATGAAACCATTATCGAAAGTCCGGCGACCGAAGAACAATTACAAAATCTTGTTAATACGGTTGAATCGCAATGTCCACTGCTCGATACTCTGCAACGGCCCATCGATGTGAGCGGCTCCGTCACAATTAACGGGGCGCCGGGCTATGTCGGAAATAAAGAGGCCGCGTAATGTTTGGGTTGGATGCGGGTATCGCCTAATCCTTCTCTGAATCCGCGGATGCCATTAGTGCCGCCGTATAGCGGGCACCAGCGACGGTCTTTTCGTTGATCAACCGGTCCAGGGCGTCCACGACGCCGGCGTCGAGATGAATATCTCCGGCGCCGGCGTTTTCTTTCATATACTCGATGTGCTTGGTGCCTGGGATTGGCACATAGGCCTGTTCACCCTTTGCCAATGACCACGCAAGAGCCAGTTGGGCCATGGTGCAGCCCTGTTCTGCGGCGATGGCGGCGTAGGGTTCAAGCAGCTTAACGTTAGCCGCGAAGTTATCGGGCTCAAAGCGCGGCCTCGCGATGGTGGCGCGGATGTCTTTGTCCGAGAGGCCGCTAACATCTTGAGCCTTACCGGTAAAAAATGCCCGGCCAAGTGGGGAAAACGGCACGAAAGCAATATTGAGTTCCTGGCACGCGGTGAGTATCTGCCGCTCGGGCGTTCGCGACCACGGCGAATACTCCGATTGCAGCGCGGTAATCGGGTGTACGGCATGGGCCCGGCGCAACGTCGCGGTCGATACTTCGGATATGCCGATGGCGCGGGTTTTGCCTTGGGCCACGAGATCGGATAACGCCGCTACGCTCTCTTCGACCGGAACATTCGGATCTACTCGGTGCAGATAGTACAAATCAATGGCGTCGGTCCGCAGGCGTTTCAGACTCATTTCGCATTCATGTTTGAGGGTTTGTGGTCGGCCGTCCATTTGCGTTTTGCCGTTCACATCCTTTGATATTCCACATTTGGAAGCCAGCACAAAATCGTTGCGCCGGTCACTAAGGTTACGCCCGATTAATTCTTCGTTGTGGCCTCCTCCGTACATCGCTGCGGTATCGAAAAACGTATAGCCCGCGTCCAGTGCCGCGCGCAGCAGTCGTCCTGATTCGGTATCGTTCGCCGGACCATAACCCATGGACATATTCATACATCCGAGGCCGATTGCGGATACTTCGAACGGACCTACTTTTCTTTTGTGCATGTAGAGTCCTAGTCTGATCTTAAGACACCATCCAGATTTTGTATCGGCTCCCGCACCCAGCCTTCAGTGCCGTCTGTGCGACGAATCTGTGACCACCAGATCTCGGTAGGGTAACCGGTGCCACTGGCCCAGCATGTCTTGCCTCCCTCGCATTCGACGGTGTGGCCGTTAAGATTTACGCCGGTAGCGTCGATGATAAATACATCACCATAATGCCACACACGATAAAAGCCCTCGGCTTGTGAGTCCAGTAGGTAGAAGACATCACCGACAAAAAACTTGCCGTGATCCCTGTTCGCGACCAGGCGCACACCAGTGACATGTGTTTTGGTCTTCACAGGCGTGATCATTTCGTTTGTATCGAGCAAGCCCACCGGTTGCGCATTGTCATGCGCTTC
>JAOTWM010000009.1 GCA_029862885.1 Gammaproteobacteria bacterium | reverse complement strand
CCGTCTGGACAATTCATTGGGGGTTCGGAGTTCAGGGGGTTTCGGGCTAGGTAGTCGGTGCGATCGTCCGCCGATGCATAGCCGTAGCTATGGATCAAAGAGGATCGTGACGAATATAACGCCCTATTTTTTCTGAATCCGAACCGGACAAACGGTGCGCGGGCCCCGCACCCTAATACATGCCATAAGCGGCTCAAATATGGGGATAATTCCAAATTCATTGTCCGCCTTCGTGAAATATCCGGGCTACTGCGAACCCGTGTTACAGCGTGCCTTTCGTCGATGGAATACTTACTCCGGCTCGGGGATCAGATTCCATCGCCATCCGCAACGCACGGCCAAATGCCTTAAAAATCGTCTCCGCGATGTGGTGCGCGTTGTCGCCGCGCAAGTTATCGATATGCAGTGTCACCTGCGCGTGATTGCAAAAACCCTGGAAGAACTCACGGATCAAATCTACGTCGAATTCGCCGATTCGTGCGCGCGGGTACTCGGCACTATATTTCAATAACGGCCGGCCGGAAAAATCCACGACCACGCGACTTAGAGCTTCATCAAGGGGCACGTAAGCATGACCATAACGGCGAATTCCGGCCTTGTCGCCGATGGCTGCCGCTACTGCTTGCCCTAAGGTGATGCCAATGTCTTCGACGGTATGGTGAGCATCGACTTGCAGATCACCATTTGCACGAATATTTATGTCCATAAGGCCGTGCCGCGCGACTTGGTCCAGCATATGTTCAAGAAACGCGATGCCCGTGTCGAATTCACCGTGGCCCGGGCCGTCCACATTCACGACGACTTGTATCTGCGTCTCTCGCGTGTCACGCATTGCTTTGCCGATTCGTTCTACCATAGTTTTTACCCGAATAATAAATATGGGCCTAGAATTAATGTCAGGCTAACGTTCGAGAACGGTGCCCAGACTAGCCAGAAACATATCGTTCTGTTCCGGAGCGCCTACCGTAACGCGAAAGCACCCATCGAGTCTCGGACCGCGTAATTTCTTAATTAAAATACCGCGATCGACCAAACCACCGTGCACCGATCCGGATCGATCCGACGGGACGCGAAACATAATGAAATTCGTGTCGCTTGGATAAACCTCCAGTGCATCACGCTGTCGTAGCGCCGTTATGAGACGCTGCCGTTCTGCGCAAAGGGTTTGCACCTGTAATTCGAATACATCGTAATGCTGTAGGGCAAACTCGGCGCCCGCCTGGCTAAACGAATTGATGTTATAAGGCATGCGCACCTTATCGAATTCCCGTAACCAATCGGCTGAACCTAATAGATAACCCAGCCGCAAACCGGCGAGCCCGAGCTTGGATAGCGTGCGCAAAATCACGACATTATCGTATTTTGCCATTAGCGGCATCAAACTCATTCCGGCGAACGCTTGGTAAGCCTCATCGATCACTACCAGTCCGTCCGTGGCTTCGATAATCTGCTCGATGTGTTGCGTCGCGAACAGGTTACCGGTCGGATTATTCGGCGACGCGATAAACACGCAATTCGGTTCGGTGCGACCGATCGCTTCTAACATCGCCCAGATATCTAGCGAAAACTGTGCATCCAGCGCCACCGCGACGAATGGCCTTCCGAGCCAACGCGCGATCGTGCGGTACATCACGAAACTGGGGTCGGGTGCCAATACCGGGCGTTGCCTGACGGCTGACGCGAGCTGAATGATCTGAATAATCTCATCGGAACCGTTGCCCAGCAGTATTTCAATTCCATCTGGAACCGCCATCGTACGCCGCAACTGCTCCTTAAACCGGACAGCCGCCGCATCGGGATAACGATTGACCGCCACATCGGCCAATACCCGGCGCCATTGTTCGCGCATGGACTCCGGCCATGAATACGGGTTTTCCATGGCGTCGAGCTTTAGCATGCCGCTGGAATCGGGCACTACGTATGCATTCAACTCCCTAATTTCCCGGCGCAGCGTGCGTTTCTGAACAGTTGACGCAGCCACAGCGGCCGGATCCGAATCCAATACCGAACTCATTATTTTGGGTCCGGCGAAGTGCGGTACTCGGCAGACAACGCGTGGGCATGAAGCTGTTCGCTGCGGGCCAGCACCGCTGCGGCCCCCGCCAACGACGCAGCACCCTGTGGCGAACACCGGATCACGCTACTGCGTTTTTGAAAATCGTACACCCCCAGTGGAGAGCTGAAGCGCGCGGTCCCGGAAGTGGGTAGTACGTGATTCGGACCGGCCACGTAATCCCCCAACGATTCCGCACTGTACGCGCCGACAAAAATCGCCCCGGCGTTTTCGATGCCCGGCAACAATTCTTGTGGGTCTTCGACTGCGAGTTCCAAGTGTTCGGGCGCAATACGGTTCACTATCGCCACCGCCTGCTGGCGGTCACGAACCCGGATAATCGCGCCGTGACGGTTCAGAGCATGACGAATAATCTCGCGGCGCGGCAACCCGGGCAGCAGTCGCCGCATCGCCTCGGATACGGCGTCCACGAGTCCTGCATTATCGCTAATCATAATGGCTTGCGCTTGCTCATCATGTTCTGCTTGTGCGAACAAATCCATGGCCACCCAATCCGGGTCGGCGCTGTGGTCGCACACCACGACGACTTCGGACGGGCCCGCAATCATATCGATTCCGACTTGGCCGAATACCATGCGTTTCGCGGCAGCCACATACGCATTGCCAGGTCCAACAATCTTGTCCACCGCCGGCATCGTTTTGGTGCCGTACGCAAGTGCGGCGATGGCCTGCGCGCCTCCCACTGTAAAGATACGATCGACGCCGGCATACTGCGCGGCCGCTAACACCAAATCATTCAGTTCACCGCGCGGCGCCGGAACCACCATGATCAACTCCGTAACACCTGCCACCCGAGCCGGTATGGCGGTCATCAACACCGACGACGGATACGACGCTTTACCTCCGGGCACATACAAACCGACACGTTGCAGTGGTCGTATTTGCTGGCCGAGCACGTTACCGTGCTCGTCGGCGTATTCCCACGAGGTCTCGAGTTGGCGTCCGTGATATTCATGGATGCGTCGCTGAGCCATTGACAACGCCTCGCGTTCCGCCGACCCGATACTCGCAACCGCGGCCGCGATACGCGCGGGTTGTAATTCCAACTGCGCCACCGACGTCGCACCCACCTCGTCGAATTGCCGCGTGTACCGCAATAACGCCGCATCGCCGTCACGGCGAACCTCGTCAATTATGCTGCGCACGCGGGTTTCAAATTCAGGGTCACGTACGACACTACGGGTCAGCAATGTGTCGAGTCGCGTCTCAAACCCCTCCGCTTGCGCGTCCAATACCGGAATCGATAAGTCGGTGGCCAACATGGCGTTATTGGATACTGTTCGCTATGCGTTGTGACAATGCTTTGAGCTTGTTCGATTTCACTTTCATCGCGGCTTTGTTGGCCACAAGTCGCGCGCTGACATCGGTGATATGCTCAACCTCCACCAAACCGTTGGCCCTTAGTGTCGCACCGCTCGACACCAAGTCCACGATTCGATCCGACAATCCGGCAAGCGGTGCCAATTCCATTGAACCGTACAGTTTAATAATTTCAGTTTGAATTCCTTTTGACGCGAAATAAGCCCGGGTAATGTTCTCGTACTTAGTGGCGATACGCAGTCGCCGCCAATTCCGCGGATCATCGTTCGCTGCGAGGGCCGCGGGCTCGGCCACCACCATGCGGCAAGGCGCCAACCTCAAGTCCAACAACTCGTACAACTCGGAGCCGCCGTATTCCATCAATATGTCTTTGCCCACCACTCCCAAATCGGCCGCCCCGAACTGCACATAAGTCGGCACGTCAGCGGCACGAATGATGACCAATCGCACCTCGCCACCAGTCGTCGCCCATATCAATTTGCGGGAGGTGGCTGGATCTTCCGCCGGAACGATATTGACCGCTGCCAATACCTCAAGGGTCTCCGCCAAAATACGCCCTTTGGCCACAGCTATAGTGATGGGATTGGAAACCACGCGATTCACGAATGCATTGTGGGATTATTAGTGAAAGTGGATACGATTGAGACTGGCCATGCCGGGTATCAGGCCGTTCGACAAGGATTACATTACGGCGAGCTGCTTCTCCAGCATGTGCCCCGGTACCCGCCTAATACGTGCACCGAGCTGTGCCAGCTTTTCTTCGATACAGTCGTAACCTCTATCGATATGATATATGCGATCGATGACGGTATCGGCATCCGCCACCAGTCCCGCCAGCGCCAAACAGGCCGAGGCGCGCAAGTCAGTGGCCATGACTGGCGCGCCTCGAAGTTTCTCTACTCCGGTGATCACAGCCGTGTTACCGCGCATTTCCACGTTTGCACCCATCCGCTGCAGCTCGTGCACATGCATAAAACGATTTTCGAATACCGTCTCCGTCACGGTACCGGTACCCTCGGCGATGCTGTTTAGCATGACGAACTGCGCTTGCATATCGGTGGGAAACGCGGGGAATGGAGCAGTACGAACATTCACCGCTAGGGGACGGCGATCATCCATCCGCAGGTGAATGGAACTGTCGTTTACGGTCAGGTCGGCCCCTGCTTCTTCCAGCTTGACGAGCACGGCGTCGAGCAAATGCGAGTCGACATTGCGCACTTTCACATTGCCACCCGTGACTGCGCCTGCGACGAGATAGGTACCGGCCTCGATACGATCGGCGATGACCTCGTGGGTCGCACCGCCTAGGCTGTCGATGCCATCAATCGTAATGGTGTCGGTACCGGCGCCGTCGATCTGTGCTCCCATGCGCGCCAAACACCGCGCAAGGTCGACGACCTCCGGTTCGCGCGCGGCGTTTTCGATCACCGTTGTGCCCTGTGCCAAGGTCGCTGCCATCATCAAATTTTCAGTGCCGGTCACGGAGATCATGTCCATGACGATTCGCGTCCCGCGAAGACGATCGGCTTTGGCTTTTATATAACCGCCTTCGATTGTGACTTCGGCGCCCATTGCCTCAAAGCCTTTGATGTGCAAATTAACCGGCCGCGACCCGATTGCACAACCGCCCGGCATCGACACCTCGGCACGGCCGAACCGAGCGAGCAAAGGGCCCAGTACCAAAATCGACGCCCGCATCGTCTTAACGAGTTCATACGGCGCCCGATATTGCTGAACGTCGCTCGCGTCCGCTTCGATCGCCATCTTCTCGTCGATTTGCAAGTGCACCCCGAGCTGGCCGAGCAATTCCATCGTGGTGGTAATATCGTGCAAATGCGGAATATTGCCGATCTGCAGGGGCTTATCGGTCAGCAATGACGCGATTAACACCGGCAACGCAGCATTTTTCGCACCACTAATTCGCACCTCGCCCTGTAACCGGCGCCCGCCACTTACAATGAGCTTATCCACCGCACGCGCCCTGGGCGACCGACCAATCGGTGCTTAATTGAAATATTACGAAAGTCATGGCTCGATTATGTGGCCACGTCGAACTCCGATGCCCAACCGGGCCGGGGGACGAACGCCGTCAGATCGGTAAGAGTGTCCGGCCATTATAGGCCGACGTATGGTGAAACACGATAACCAATGCCACGGCGGAACATACGCCACGCCGCGGAGTGGGCCCGGATGTAATATCTGAGCTAGGCGGCGGGCCGGCCCGCCAGTTTCTGTTGCAGCTCGCCGGATTGATACATTTCCATAACGATATCGCTGCCACCGATAAATTCGCCGTCAATATACAACTGCGGAACGGTCGGCCAACTCGAAAACTGCTTGACACCCTCCCTAATTTCCATATCGGCCAATACATCCACCGCGGCGAATTCGGCGTCGCAGGCCTCCAGAATTTGCACCGCACGGCCGGAGAATCCGCATTGCGGAAAATGAGGCGTGCCTTTCATAAACAACACGATGCGGTTGTTAGCAATGGTCTCTTTGATTCGATCTTGAACGGTCATCGGTTAGCCTCGTCGGTCCTGTAGTCGATGGTACGGATTATACCGTTATTCGGGATCCTCACCTTGCTCTTTTGCCCACTGATCCGGGGTGAGGGTGCGCATAGAAAGCGCGTGAATTTGGCTTTTCATTCGCTCGCCCAGGGCCTGATAGACCATCTGGTGTTGCTGGATTCGGGATTTCCCGGAAAAATCCGGGCATACGATCACCGCGCTAAAATGCTGGCCATCGCCTTCGATATCCACTTGCGCGCGCTCCAGACCTTGCTCTATCCAGAGTTTAATATCATTCGGATTTACCATAAGGCCGCCTGATCTGCCATTACTTAAGTGGTGTCACTCAAAAATCCTTCAAGGCCGGTGACCTGAATCAACCGCTCGAGTTGGATCGGCATTGAACTAATCCGCAGACGCGCGCCGGCGCTTGCGGCCATTCG
The DNA here is from genome assembly GCA_029862885.1 of Gammaproteobacteria bacterium. GTDB lineage: Bacteria > Pseudomonadota > Gammaproteobacteria > Arenicellales > JAOTWM01 > JAOTWM01. Next base: position 24,699 of record JAOTWM010000009.1, on the reverse strand, counting down.
CGCCCATTCCACCAGCAGCGCAACGCCCGCGCTATCGACCCGAGCCGCCGCGCCGAGATCGAGTTCCAGGGTTTGGCCCGGTTCGAACTCTAACGCCGCGTCGTCGTACAGTTTCGTTACCGTGGCAAAGGTAATCGGCCCGGTTAGCCGATATTGTCGGGGCGCAACCCTTTCGACTCCGGTTGCGGTCACTGCTCGGCCTCCCGGTTTTTTGCCGCCAAGACATCGAGCATGCCATCCATGCCCTTTTGCTGAATCATGCGCCCGTAACTGGTCCGATAATTGGTTACCAGGCTGATGCCATCGATCGAAATATCAAAAACTTTCCAATCCCCAGATTCCGATTTTTCCAGATTATAATGGAATGGAATCGGCGGACCGGACCGACTTTCGATCTCTGCCTGCACGACAGCCATCGTGTCTCCTTCCTTCATGCGCAACGGTTTGTACTGGATTTTCTCACCATTATATTCGAACACTGCGATCGCATACGTCCGAACCAGCAGCGTTCTAAATTCCATGACGAAGCGTTTTTGCTGCTGCGCATCGGCCATCCGCCAGTGGCGTCCTAAAATGAGCTGCGCTGTGCGCTCGAAGTCTATATGGGGCAGCAACACTTCGTCGATCAGCCGATACAGTTTCTCCGGGTCTTGTTCGAGTTGATCGCGCTTTGCCTGCAGTTCGGAGAGCGCACGTTCGGTCGTTTGACGAATTAATTCATCGGGCGGCAACGACTCGGCACCGAGTAGGGTGGTCCACAGCAATAACGGCAATACGAATTTTTTCATTAATTATCTCCACTGGCCTTGCCGAACAACAATTGACCGATCAGGTGCTCAAGAACGATTGCCGATTGGGTAAATGAAATCTGATCACCTTCGGCAAGAAACTTTTCATCGCCGCCCGGCTCCAGGCCGATATATTGAGAACCCAGCAGTCCGGCCGTCAAAATCGATGCGATCGTATCTTTAGGCAAATTGTCATATTGTGCTTCGATATCAATTTCCACCACGGCATTGTAGCGTTCACGATCGACGTTTATCGCCGATACTCGACCGACGCGTACGCCCGCCATCGTCACCGGCGCCTTAATATTGAGGCCACCGATATTGTCAAAATGAGCGATGACTCGAAACGAATCGCCGGAACCGCCATTGGCAAGATTGCCGACTTTGAACGCGAGCATCGCGAGCGCCAACAAACCCGCCAACACGAATACACCAACCCAAATTTCTATGATTTTACCTTGCATGTAATCTTGCTCCTTAACACCTGAACAGAAAGTGAACTTCCTGACAATCGGCCCGCTAACCGGCATTCGAAACCATAACTCATACCGGATCGGCGGCGTACGCACCAAGGCTCGCCCAACCGCCGCCCGACTGGATTGCCCACATCCGGCGCCCGCCGCAACGTTAAGGAACCTTTGCAAAAGTCTGGCGCCACCACACCGATGTTCATCACACTTCTCCGAACATCAGCGCGGTCAATAGAAAATCCAACCCCAGCACAGCCAGCGATGCGGTTACCACGGTGCGGGTGGTGGCACGGCTCACGCCGCGTGACGTCGGCTCCGCGTCATAGCCTTCAAATACGGCAATCCACGTCACCACGATACCAAATACGACACTTTTGATAACGCCATTTAGGATATCGTCGTAAAAATCGACACCTTCTTGCATTGCAGACCAATACACGCCACTGTCCACGCCCAACTGACCGACACCAACAATGTAACCACCCAACACGCCGATTGCGGTGAACATCGCAGCCAATAACGGTAGCGCAATGACTCCGGCCACGAATCGCGGTGCCACAACGTGACTTATCGGGTCGACCGCCATCATCTCCATCGCCGCCAATTGTTCAGTAGCTTTCATAAGGCCTATTTCTGCGGTCAATGCGGATCCTGCGCGGCCCGCAAACAGCAGTGCCGACAACACCGGCCCCAACTCACGCGTCAGCATCAGCGCCACCGCTAAACCGAGCGACGACTCGGCACCAAAATCCACTAACGTGTAATAGCCTTGCAGTCCCAGCACCATCCCCACGAATAACCCGGCCACCAGGATAATGAGTAAGGTCAGCACGCCGACGGCAAAAAGCTGCTGGACGACCAGACCGAACCTACGCAGGCGCGCCGCGGCCGAGACCACGATCACCCATAAGAATACCCCCGCGCGCCCCAATCGGTTAACAAACAGAATGACCCACGCGCCGAGCGCTCGAAGCATTTCGATCATGATTAAGTTGGGAATTCCAGCAGAAGCCCTAGCGCACGCATTGGTGGATTCCACAATTCGCCAATTTCCGGTTAATGAATTGAATTTTCACAAATCTTGTTTGCTGAAATTTTCGAGTCAATCGTCAAGTAAATCGCGTTCGTAAGTTCGCGCGGGATAGTGGAACGGCACCGGGCCATCCGGCAGTCCGGCCATAAACTGGTGAATTTCCGTCTGTTCGCTTGACATTAACTGGGCGGGCGTACCATGGCCGACGACACAGCCGCCACCCAATAAGTACGCATAGTCCGCGATGCTGCAACCTTCTGTCACATCGTGGGTGACGACGATCGATGTCGTGTTCAGCGCTTCGTTCAATTCGCGAATCAACTTCACAATTATGCCTTTCGAAATCGGATCGAGGCCTGTGAACGGTTCGTCGTACATCACGATCGCCGGATCCATCGCAATGGCGCGGGCCAGCGCTACGCGCCGCGCCATGCCACCGGAGAGCTCGGCGGGCCGCAAGTCCCGGGCGCCGCGCAATCCCACCAACTCGAGCTTCAATAAGACCAAGTTTCGGATCAGTGGCTCTGGTAAATCGGTATTTTCCCGCAACGGGAATGCGACGTTATCGAACACGCTCAAATCCGTAAGCAGCGCGCTTGCCTGAAACATCATCCCCATGTGCCGCCGCAGATCGAATAACGCGTCTCGCGCGAGCCCCGGCACCGAAGTTCCATCGAACGTGACGGTGCCGCGATCGGGAACGAGCCGCCCACCGATGAAATTCAATAGCGTCGATTTTCCACATCCACTCGGCCCCATAATCGCCGTCACCGCCCCACGCGGAATTGCTATATCAAGGCCGGTATAGATCGATCGTGCGCCGAATGCGAAATGCACGTCGCTTATGTCGACGATATTATCGGCCGCAGAATCGACCGTAACAGGTGGTTTCAAATGCCTGGAAACTCGATCGGTAGCATAATATGGCCCGCGGATTCTAGCAGAAGTCCGGTGGCTATATGCGTCGGCCAACGCTTCACAATCGGGCGTCAATTCCACATAATCGCCTCCTGGCTCGGATCTTTGCTGCCTCCTGATCCGGATATTTCAGGGCTCCTGGTCTGGAGTCCGCCCGCGCGAGATACACCGGCTAGCCCGGATACCGGTGCCATTTGATATACTCGACTGCAATTGAGTGCCCGCAACGTGTACCGTGAACCCTGGAATTTCACCGAGGCGAACCGATTAACGAGTTGGGTCAGACTAAACTAATGTGGTGGCCGGTGGCATATTTCGGAAACGAAAGGCGTATTCGGCCGGATTCGGGAGCTAACTTGGTGAAGTATCGGCACTAGCCCGGAAAATTCACGAAGTCGGGCCGTGGACCAATAATCTTCCAGAAGCGTGAACCGGTTATCCTACATACGAAGGGTCTTGGCATCCGCGGACAATCGTCCCGGCTCCTTAGCCCGATTTCCCCTGAACTCGGAACCCTTCATGAAATATCCGGACTAGTGGCCAACCCCGTTGAAATGCTTCGCAATGACGTGTTGCGCGATAGCGCGCAACGCGTGATCCAGGTCGAGGCAGAGGCGGTCGCATCGATCGGGACACGGCTCGACGACCGGTTCGCGGCGGCCTGCCGACTTATTCTCGACTGTACGGGACGTGTCGTCGTCGTGGGCATGGGCAAATCTGGGCATATCGGTGGCAAGATCGCATCGACATTAGCAAGTACCGGCACCCCGGCGTTTTTTGTCCACCCCGGCGAAGCGAGCCACGGTGATCTCGGAATGATCACCCCGCATGACCTCGTGCTGGCACTTTCAAACTCTGGCGAAACCTTTGAACTGTTGGCTATATTGCCAATCATCAAACGCATGGGCGTGAAACTCATTGCGCTCAGTGGTGAATCGCAGTCCACCCTGGGCCGTCAAGCCGACGTATGTCTCGATGTGAGCGTCGATAAAGAGGCGTGTCCGCTGAACTTGGCCCCGACGGCCAGCACCATCGCAACGATGGCCATGGGGGATGCGCTGGCGGTGGCCTTGCTTGAGGCACGCGGCTTTACTATTGACGACTTTGCCCGTTCCCACCCCGGCGGCGTGCTGGGTCGGCGCCTGCTGCTCTACGTCAGCGATGTCATGCATAGCGGTGAGGCGATACCGATCGTACACATGGGCGATACAGTAAGAGATGCGTTGGTGGAGATGACGGGTAAGGGGTTGGGGATGACAGCAGTGCTGGATGCGGGCGAACGCTTATGTGGTATCTTTACCGACGGCGATTTGCGGCGCACTCTTAATCAAAATATTGATGTGTACGCGGCGGAGATTTCTACCGTCATGACCACCGACCCCCGAACTGTAACACCGGAAACATTGGCGGCCGAGGTCGTGCAATTGCTGCGCACCCATTCAATCAACGGCGTATTCGTCGCGGACCCTGATCGGCAGGTACTCGGGGCGCTAAATACCCTCGACCTGTTGCGGGCTGGGGTCGTATAGGGTGATGTCAATACTCGAAAAATTACTCGTGGCCACAGTATTTGTAGCCGTTTTCGGACTCAGTCTGTGGTTGCAGTACGGCCTGATCGAAGCGCCGGCGCCGGCGCCAACCGATGCCAATCCGCACGATCCGGATTACTATGTCGAGAACTTCACAGCTACCGGCGTGGACGCCGCCGGGCATCGCAAATACGTACTGGAGGGTGAGCGCCTGGCGCATTATCCCGACGACGACACAGCGCTGCTTGATAATCCTCATATTATCCAGTACGAGGCCGGCCTGCCGCCGCGACACACTTATGCTGAGTCGGGATGGATGGCACCTGACGGCGAGGAAATTCTACTCACCGGCAACGTGCGCGTGATCCAGGGCCAAGGCGCTGATTCGAGCGGTATAATGACCACCCGCAAACTGCGAATCCACCTAAAAGAAAAGCTACAGTTCAACGACGGCTAATGTCCGACTCAAGGTACGCAATAATTAGATATCGACCTCCAGGCCATAGCGTCACAGTACGGCGATCGGCATTGGCCGTGTTGTTTGGGATCGCCATGTTATTCCAGGTTCCCGTCTATGCACTAAAGTCCGACAGCGAGCAACCGGCATTCGTGGATGCCGAAGAAGTGGACATGGATTTTAAGACCGGCAAGCGTACCTACCGCGGGAATGTTCTGGTCCGGCAAGGCACACTGCGCATTGAGGCCGACCAAATCACGACGACACACAATGACGGAGTACTGCAAATCGCCGTCGCAATCGGTAAGCCGGCAATTTTTCGGCAACGTCCCGACGGCAAAGATCATGACGTGGTCGGCAAGGGGCTGCGTCTTGAACTCGATCACCCGAACGAAATCATAACGCTGCACAAAAACGCTCGCATCGAGCAAAACCAGGACAGCATCGCCGGCGAAACCATCGTCTACAATATGTCTACCGACCAACTCAAAGTCCGCGGTGGCACAAAGATCGAAACCCATACTGCGACCGGCGGCGTCGCGCCCGTGGCAACTCCTCAGGCGATGGCGGAGCCGACACACCCGGCCACCGACGGCGGCACCGAGTCCAGCGCACCAAATCAGCCAGCAGCAGAGCAAGCTGAGCCGATTTCCGGTACCTCGCAATCCGGTACGCAGCGATCGCGCATCGTCATCCAGCCTAAATCCGCGCCCAGCTCCGAATAAATATAGCGCCCGCGCGGAATCGACATCGATTACGGAAGTCCGTGCTTGCTAATTCAGCGTTACAAAGGTGTCGCATGGGGACAAATCGAAATTAGATCGCAGTAGCAATGAGCACACTCGCCACCGAAAAACTCAGTAAATCCTATCGCGGTATCGCAGTCGTGAGCGAGGTCGATGTCAACGTTAATAGTGGCGAAGTTGTGGGGTTGCTCGGCCCGAATGGCGCCGGGAAAACAACATGCTTTTATATGATCGTCGGAATGATCAATTCCGACGGTGGTGCGATCTGGCTCGACGATAAAGAGATCAGCAATATGCCGATGCACGAGCGCTCTCGCCTTGGTATAGGTTACCTCCCACAAGAACCATCAGTGTTCCGCAAGCTGTCGGTGGAGGACAACATCATGGCCATTCTGCAAGCGCAGCGAAACTTGAGCGAGAAAGAACGTCACGATCGTATGGAAACGTTATTGGAGGAGTTTGGTATCTCCCACAAACGCGATGCGATGGGAATTAGTCTATCCGGCGGCGAGCGCCGGCGTGTTGAGATCGCCCGCGCACTCGCATTGAAACCGGCCTTTATATTGCTGGATGAGCCCTTTGCCGGTATCGACCCTAAATCTGTCAAAGAAATTCAACAAATGATCGCGTATCTGCGCGACCATGTTCGAATTGGTATCCTGATTACCGACCACAACGTCCGCGAAACCCTCGGCATTTGCGATCGCGCTTATATCCTACGCGACGGCCGCGTTTTCAAGATGGGCGCGCCCGATGAACTGCTCGCGGATCAAGCCGTGCGCGAGGTATATCTGGGCTCTGACTTCCGGCTTTAGTCCGGCCCCGTTAATTATCGATTCGAATCGCCGATCCATCCAAAATACGGCGAGCGGCGCCGCCGCATTCACCGTGCGCTTAAAGAAACTCGACCGCTGGGCCGTAAACATCAGCGTTTACCGTATTACTTATGGAACCTCTGTATGAGTCTGGGCGAATCAAGCGGGGATTCAAAATGATCAAGATCAAGGCGCGATACTCAATTACTAGGCAGACTATTGCCTACCGGGATGTAGGTAATGAGCGAGAGCAGGGATGCGGTAGCGTTGCCTACAGGGATGTGGTGGTACGAGTCCACGGACGGACGAGGTAGAACGAAGCAGGAGCCAGAGCCGAGAGCAGTGCAGGGAGCAATTGTCGAGGGACGTGGAAACTGAAAATTTTGGGCCCCAATTGATCGTTCAAGACTTTTGCAGAGGTTCCTTATATAGGCAGCGATATGCCGCTCCCACACGTAACGGACGAGCGGAGAATCCGCTACAATTAGAGTATGTTCGCCACGCGTGTACGCCTCATACCGGCCCGAGCAGCGCTTATTCGGTTGTAAATTTTGCGTGACCATCTTTTACAAAACGTAATTAAACACGATCGACCATACGACCAAAACCTACCGCAATTTATGAAGCAGTCACTCGAGCTTAGATTGGGCCAGCGTCTTTCGATGACGCCCCAGTTACAGCATGCGATTCGACTCCTGCAACTATCCTCCGCCGATTTACTAATAGAAGTTCAAGAAGCTCTCGACAGTAATCTATTGTTGGAAGAACGACAAAACGATGAATTCGATAGCGCCGATCAGAGCTGCGATGTAACCGATCCCAGTGCGAATGATGAACGCAATACGGACGAAGAGGCCGATCTTCTGAGTGAGGTCAAATTCGACCGCATCACCTATCCAGACGCCGATTCACAGTCGATCACGGATCACGACAACGAGATAAATTCGGATTGGTCCGACCGGCGCGCCGATTATTCATCGACCGCCAACACTAGTGGACGCACTGATGGTGCACCCGATTTCGAATGGCGACACCGCGATCCGATTACGCTACGGGAGCATTTGACATGGCAAATGCGGATGACACCGTTTTCTCCGCAAGATCAGAATATCGCCGAAGTTCTTATCGAAAGCATCGATGAGGATGGATATTTACAAATAGAGCTCACTGAGGCCTGTGAGCTGACTGCAGATTTCGACACCAGCATTGACGAAGTACAAGCCGTGCTCCACCAAATTCAAAACTTCGATCCGGCAGGGGTCGGAGCTCGTTCACTCAGCGACTGCCTACTGATTCAACTACGCCAATTCGAGGCTGCGACCCCGGCATTGGCAACGGCACGCGCAATTGCCGCCGACCATCTGGAATTGGTGGCGCGTAGAGATCTTCAGCAATTGGCTCGGCAACTCAAAGCATCGCAGCCAGAGCTGCATGACGCTATTACACTAATCAGGTCGCTAAACCCAAAACCCGGTCGCCTCATCGACTCGACACTGCCCGATTACATAGTCCCCGACATCGTAGTTCTTAAACATAATGACCGCTGGCAGGCTCAACTCAACAGCGGAGCAAGTCCTGAGATCGGAATCAATAAGACCTACCAGTCATTAATCCGGCAGGGCGATAAAACCACCGACAACAAATTTTTACAAGACCAGCTCCAACAAGCTCGTTGGTTTCTTCGCAGCTTAAAAAATCGCAATGAAACACTTTTGAGGGTGGCGCGTGAAATCGTCGACAGGCAGCGAGATTTTTTCGATCTTGGCGAACAAGCTATGAAACCATTAGTATTGCACGACATCGCCGAAACCTTGGAGATGCACGAGTCAACGATCTCGCGCGCGACGACACAAAAGTATATGCTAACCCCTCGGGGGGTATTCGAGCTCAAGCATTTCTTCTCAAGCCATGTTAGTACTGACGACGGGGGCACATGCTCTTCGACGGCGATTCGATCGCTCATTAAGACAATTATCGATGCTGAGTCGCCAAAAAAACCGGTTAGTGATAATCAAATTACATGTGTCTTAAAAGAAAAGGGCATTCAAGTGGCTAGACGCACGGTGGCGAAATACAGGGAGGCAATGAATATTCCCCCGTCTAGTCAGAGAAAATCCATAATCTAACTATGGGGAATACAATATGCAGTTAACGATAAGTGGGCAACATATCGACATTACGCCCCCTCTGCGCAGTTACGTTTCTACAAAGATCGGACGTATCGAACGGCACTTCGACCATGTTACGACTACAAATGTGGTGCTTCAGGTCGAAAAGACACGGCATATGGCAGAAGCCACGATCGCGGCGCGGGGCACGACATTGCACGCCAACGCCGAGGCCAATGACATGTACGCCGCCATTGATGCATTAGCAAATAAGTTGGACCGGCAAGTATTGAAGCACAAAGAGAAACTGAAGAACCGCCATAAAGCTAATTCAGCTTCGAAAAACGTGGAAAATTGATGAACGCCAGCGTCACCGACAAGAGTCACGTTGGGAGTGTTGCGCAGCAACCCGAAGATGAGTTCTCGCGCCTGCTGACACCGACTCGGATATCCATGAAGCTCAATGTTTCCAGCAAGAAACGATTGCTTCAATGTCTCGCTGAATTACTATTAAAGGGCCGCGACGATCTCGATCGGGATACGATATTTCAAATTCTAATCGAACGGGAACGGCTCGGCAGTACCGGAATTGGCGATGGCGTTGCGCTACCCCATGGGCGCGTAAACGGCATCGAACACGCGATTGGCGCATTTGTGACGTTGAAATCCCCGCTGGATTACGATGCGATCGACGAGCAACGAATCACGATGGCGTTCGCGCTGCTTGTACCAGCAAATGCAAATGAAACCCACCTCAAAATCTTATCTAGACTCGCGGAAATGTTTAGCGACTCCAAGTTTCGCCGCCGGCTCTCCGCCAGCACCGATCCCGATCTGGTATATTCAGAAATAATACGCAGTTAAGTGTTCCCGACCGATCGGATCGAGGGATTCGGGGCGAAGGAGAACCAATCGGTAGCCCGATTGCTACGCAGTCGCTAGCGGAGTCCAATTTAGACCATCAGTAGCATGAATATTACTATCATTAGTGGCTTGTCCGGATCCGGCAAGAGTATTGCACTGCAAGTACTGGAAGACCTGGGCTATTACTGCATCGACAACCTTCCGGCCGTTTTGCTTCCGCAGTTCGCTGATGAACTAAAGGGGCGGAGCCACCAAAGCATGACGCACGCCGCAGTTAGCATCGATTCCCGTAATCGCAGCTTTCTGGCATCACTTCCGCAGACTCTTGAAAATCTTGGCAAACATGGCCTCGATTTTCAAATAATTTTCCTAGAGGCCGACGAACCGATCCTCCTCAAACGGTTTAGCGAAACCCGGCGCAAGCATCCGCTGACCGATGACTCCACTCCTTTGGTCGACGGAATTCGACTCGAGAAGAAATTGTTGGCGCCGTTATCGGAGAGCGCCGCAATTCGTATCGATACCACCTATACCACACCCCGGGAATTACGCAGCCTAGTTCGGGACTTCACCAGCGGTGCGGATGCGGTGGGACCGTCATTGCTGTTCGAGTCGTTTGGTTACAAACACGGCACGCCACTCGACGCCGATTTTGTTTTCGACGTTCGTTGCTTACCCAATCCTTATTGGGAAACCGAACTCCGGCCCCTAACCGGTCTCGATGAACCCGTCAAAGAATATTTAGCGAATAATGGTTTGGTTAAGAAAATGATCGATCATATCGCCCAATTCATCGACGAGTGGCTACCCCAGTTCGAGGTGGAGAATCGCAGTTATATTACGGTTGCGATTGGCTGCACCGGCGGCCAACATCGCTCGGTCTATATCACCCAGTGTCTCAATGACTACTTCTCAGCACGGCGCGTAAATGTGCAGATGCGTCATCGCGAATTACCAGAGTCAAAGTCGCTTCCAGCAGCACCACTCACACTACGGCGTTCGTCATGACAGAAATTAAGAAGGAATTGCATGTCATCAATAAGCTAGGCCTGCACGCCCGAGCCGCTGCACAGCTTGTGAACCTGGCGAACGGCTTCGATTGCGACGTTAAATTGGGATTTAACGGTCGTGTAATCGATGGCAAAAGCATTATGGGGATAATGATGTTGGCGGCTGCCCACGGCAGCCGGATGCAGTTACACACACGCGGTAAGGAGGCGGATTCCGCCGCAGCGGCCATCGAAGAATTGTTTGCAAACGGTTTCGGGGAGCCCGAATAATGCTAACCCTGCACGGCGCCGGTGTCGGCGGGGGCGTGGCCATTGGCAATGCGTTTGTTCTGTTTCGTGATACGCCCGAGGTTCCAAATTATGTTGTTCCAGAAGCGCAACTCGATGCCGAAGTCGAGCGTTTCCAAGCGGCAATACGGGTGACCCGCACGAAAATGCGGAAGATCCGCAAAGATATTCCGCCGGACGCGCCCAGCGAAATTACCTCGTTTCTCGATGCCCATATGCTGATGCTTAACGACCCGGTGCTGTCGGAAGATCCAATTCAGACGATTCGAACTGAGGGATTGAATGCGGAATCGGCATTACAACGGCATGCCGACAGTCTTACCGAAGTATTCGAGACAATGGAGGACGCCTACCTGCGCAGCAAGAAAACCGATATCGCGCAGGTAGTAAGCCGTATTCAAAATGAGTTGCTGACGTTCGGAGAGGAATACGACGGCCGTGTGCCGGATGGACTCGACGGGCAGATTGTGGTGACGAACGATCTAACCCCGTCGGATGCGGTAGCGTTACGTCATCAAAAAATGTCGGCGTTTATTACCAACTTGGGAGGACCGATCTCCCACACTGCAATTTTGGCCCGCAGCCTGCGGATTCCTACCATTGTCGGACTGCATGGCGCCATTCGCTACATTCGTCATCGCGACCCGCTAATAGTCGATGGCCACAACGGCGTAATCATCGTCGACCCCGACAAATCGACATTGAAAGCTTATCGGGATCGACAACTTCAGGAACAACGACTTCAGACTGAGTTGGTGTCGCTCACAAGTGCTGCCGCAGTCACCAGCGACGGCGAACGAATCTCCTTGTTCGCGAACATCGAGTTACCCGAGGACATTGGAGCCACAAAGGCTGTCGATGCGGGCGGTGTCGGACTGTATCGGACGGAATATATGTATATGAACCGGGCAGAACCCCCGGGCGAGGAAGAACAACTTGCGGCGTACGTGCGTGTGGTCAGCGGGCTTCAACGGCCAATTACGATTCGCACCCTCGACCTTGGCGCCGATAAGCAAGTCGATGGTGGCCGACCCGGCGGACACGTTACCATCAACCCAGCGTTGGGTTTGCGCGCGGTCCGGCTGTGTCTTAGCAACCCCGCGCTGTTTCGTCCGCAGTTACGCGCGATCCTGCGGGCCTCGGCGCACGGTCCGATTGAAATCATGATCCCGATGGTTTCGAGCCTCGATGAGCTCGACCAAGTATTGGATTTGATCGAAGAGATTAAACGGGAACTCACCCGAGATGGCCATGAGTTCAATGAGAATGTACCGGTGGGAGGTATGATCGAGGTGCCAGCGGCTGCCATCGCCGCTGATTTGTTTGCCCGTAAACTCGACTTCTTATCGATTGGGACCAACGACCTCATACAATATACACTGGCGATCGATCGCGTCGATGACGAAGTGAACTATCTTTATGACCCGTTACATCCGTCGGTTCTGCGGCTGATTCAGCGCGTTATCGAAGCAGGTACCAATGCTGAGATTCCCGTGTCGATGTGTGGCGAGATGGCCGGTGACGTTCGCTATACGCGATTGTTGTTGGGATTGGGTTTACGGATATTCAGCATGGATCCCACGAGAGTGCTGGAAGTTAAGAAAACGATCCGCAATAGCAGTATAGAATCAGTGACCACACAAACGTGCGCGATTCTTGCCGCCACCGACAGCACCGAGCTCCGCGATCTCGTCGAGCGTATGAACCGAAACGAATCGTAGTGCCGCATTCAGCGCGGATCTCGGACCCATTAATGATTTGACGACGAATCATCGATGAATTCGCCCGAATTGTAATCGTGCCAAAACTCGAAAAATCCGATCTACATGGACATATTCGTGCCGCCCTCGATGCCGAGGCGAGCACCGATGTGCGCACACTAGTTAGCGATTTACATCCGGCGGATGCGGCCAACTTACTTGAGAGCATACCCCCCGATCAGCGCCATCTAGTCTGGGATGAAGTGGGCCTGGACGTCATGGGCCAAATTCTTACCGAAGTATCGGACGGTGTACGCAAAGATCTCGTACAGGCGATGGATCCGCAACGCCTTGTGTCGGCAGTTCGTGAATTGGACATCGACGATATTGCCGACCTCATTCCCGATCTACCCGAAGAGGTTATCGCCGACGTACAGCTGACAGTTGACCAGAGTGCTCGCCAAAATCTCGACGCGGTATTGTCATATCCTGAGGACACGGCAGGCGGGCTCATGAACGTCGACACGGTCACCGTGCGCGAACAATTATCACTGGCTGTGGTGCTTCGATATTTGCGGCTGCGCGGCGAATTACCCGAGTACACTGATAAGTTGTTCGTAGTGGATCGCGACAATAAATTGCGTGGAATTCTCTTTGCGTCGACATTACTCACCAGTGACGCAGCCCGGCGAGTCCGCGAAAACATGGATGACGATCCCATTACCTTTGATCCAATGGATGCAAGCGAAGATGTCGCGGCTGCATTTGAACGCTACAACCTCATCTCAGCACCTGTGATCGATGACACTAATACCTTGCTTGGTCGTATCACTATCGACGACATCGTCGACGTGATCCGACAGGAAGGCGAACATACGGTAATGGCGCGGGCCGGCGTACCGGAGGACGAGGACCTATTTGCACCGGCGACCCGAACCACGAAAGGCCGCGCGCTATGGCTCGGTGTGAATTTGGTCACGGCTATTCTGGCATCCTGGGTGATCGCACAATTCGAAGAGTCCATCGAAAAACTCGTCGCGTTGGCGGTGATGATGCCCATTGTTGCCAGTATGGGGGGCAATGCCGGCACTCAGACTTTGACCGTGGTGATCCGCGGAATCGGAGTTGGCACCATCACCGGTAGCAACGCATTTCGGGTACTAAAGAAAGAATTCCTTGTGGGTGGACTCAACGGCATCATCTGGGCGATAGCGGTAGCTGCCGTTGCGACGTTTTGGTATCACGATTATGGGCTGGGTCTTATCGTCGCAATCGCAATGATTATCAACGTTATTGCAGCCGCCGTAGCGGGCGTATTGATACCGGTGTTTCTGGACCGGGCCGGCATCGATCCTGCACTCGCAAGCGGAGTCGCGCTCACTACCATTACCGACGTGGTGGGATTTCTCGCAGTTCTCGGACTGGCAGCGTTATTCTTGTTATAGCGCCGCAACAGGGACCCTGTGTCATCGACGACAGGGATGCAGTCTGCGGGCTCCGATCGAAAGCGCTAACATCAACCCCAGTAGGGTAAGAATCAGCGCGTTGCCCCAGGTCGCAAACAGCGTGCTGCCGCGCATCGGTTGCACGCGATCGGTCAACACCCAGCGCTGAAATTGTGGAGATTCCACAACGATAGCACCGTTATGGTCGATGCTGACCGAAACACCGGTATTGGCGGCCCTTAACATAGGCCGGCCGACTTCACGGGCGCGCATTTGCGCCATCTGCACACGTTGATGCGGCGCCAACGAATCGCCGAACCACGCATCCTCGCTAACGTTTACCAATAGCGATGCGTCCGGCACCGATTTCAATATTTCTTCAACGAACGCATCCTCATAACATACGCTCACACCAACGCGTAACCCGGCTGCAACTATAGGCTCCTGTTTGGCGTCCCATGCGCTGAAATCCGACATCGGTATATGCAAATATTCAAGAAACCACGACAGTAGATTTCTAAATGGCAAATATTCGCCGAACGGCACTAAGTGACGTTTGCGGTACAAATTCGCCTCGACACCAGTACTTCCAACGCCCGTACTGACAACGGTGTTGTAATAACGCTCACCGGCCGGTGTTTCACGGCGCTCCAATGCCCCAAAAATAAAATCCGCGGGGTGCTCGTCAAGCGCGTCCCAAAACCCATCGCTAAGTTTGTCGATATACATGGGTACCGCGGATTCAGGCCAAACCACGAGGTCACGATCGCGATGCTGTTCACTCTCGGTACGATAATAGTTTACGATGGCGCGCGCCTGGCTGGGCGTCCACTTTGTGTCGAGTCCGATATTGCCTTGCAGCAACGCAACGCCGACCGGCTCACCGTTGGGCTCGACCCACCGTATCAGGGTCACACCCCAGCCGCCGCCCCAAATCATCAATATAACCGTGGCGCCTAATATCGCCCGGCGCGGCGCAATGAGCGCATCCGTAGCGATCGCAGCCGATAGCGCCACCGCAAGACTCACACCGTAGACGCCTAACACCGGCGCCCACCCGAACAGTACCGAGTTGGTCTGGCTATAACCGAGGCTCAGCCACGGAAATCCGCTTAATACCCAACCCCGCATCCATTCCATCAGCACCCAAACGGCTGCACCAAATACAATGGTTGCCCAACCCGCGCGGCGTTGCCCAAACCAGCCGTAGGCAACGCCGGCCGCGGCCGGAAACAAAGCCAACAGCACGATGAAAATCAATACCGTGAATGCCGCCAACGGCAGCGGCATATTGCCGTAGTTGTGCAGGCTGACATAGACCCACGACACCCCTACCGCAAACATTCCGCATCCGAACGCAAAGCCATACCAGGCAGCACGACCACAACCGGCCGAACTCCACGCCCAAAACAACGTCGCCAGCGCCAAGACCGCTATCGGGAAAACGCTAAGCGGTGCGAACGCCACCGGCATCAGCGAACCGGCGCAAAACACCACCAACAAACGCCAATCGAGCGACCTTATTCTCATGGCCGGCGTATCCCGGCGCCTACGATCAAACCGGCGGGCGTGATCCGGGTTGCGCCCGAGCGGGCCGTTGCTCGCATCCTGCTGACAAATTACTTGGGACGCACACGTAGGATGTGCAAACGGCGGCTGTCGGCATGCAGCACTTCGATCTCAAGGCCATCAAACTCTATTTTTTCACCGCGTTTCGGTACGTAACCAAACCGGTTTACGACGAGACCGCCAATCGTATCGACTTCAGTGTGATCAAAATGTGTACCGAACCGTGCATCGAAATCTTCCAGCTCGTAAAGCGCCTTAACTATAAAATCGCCTTCATCGCGTTCGATTACCATACCAACGTCATCATCGATATCGTGCTCGTCCTCGATATCACCGACAATTTGCTCCAACACATCCTCGATCGTCACGAGTCCGGCCACGCCACCGTACTCGTCCACCACGATCGCCATATGATTTCGGCTCGACCTAAATTCCGCGAGCAGCACATTCAAACGCTTGCTTTCCGGCGTAAATACCGCGAAACGCAAAATTTCGCGTAGGTTAAACTGCGGTCGTTGCGCGGGATCGAAAAATCTCAGCAAGTCCTTTGCCAACAATATCCCGACCACTCTATCACGATCTCCATCCACCACCGGGAATCGCGAGTGCGCCGATTCGATGATCGCCGGCAACATTTCGTCCAACGTCGCACCGCGGTCTACTACCACCATTTGTGAGCGCGGAATCATCACGTCCTGCACCCGCAGGTCCGAAACTTGAATCACGCGCTCAATGGTGTCCAGCGTATCCTGATCCAAAAGCTGCTTGGATTTCGAGTCGCGCAGAGTATCTAATAACTCGTCGCGCGTCGCCGGCTCCCGCATTAGCATCTGCGCGATCCGCGCAATCCAACCGCTCTGACTCGATTTCCTAGATTTCGCCACTAGTACTCCTCAACGTCCGGCAAATTACGATATGGATTGGCAAAACCCAACTCCGCGAGTACGTCACACTCGAGTTTCTCCATATCGCTCGCATCTTGGTCGCTTTGGTGATCGTAGCCACATAGATGCAACGTACCGTGGACCAGCAAATGGGCCCAGCGATCGGCGTAAGGCACCGAGTAGGCGCCTGCTTCCTGCAACACTATCGGCGCACACACAACGATATCGCCGAGAATATTGGACTGCGCCCCAGGCGGGTCCTCGAACGGAAACGACAAGACGTTTGTCGGCCCCGATTTATTTCGGTAACGATTATTGAGTTCGGCGATCTCCTCTTCGTCCACAATTCGCACTACAAGCTCGACATCCGTCTTACCATTGTGCTGCAACGCGGCGCCTACCCAATGCGCCATGTCGCGCTTCGACGGTAGATCCGAGGTCTTGGACACGCTCTGAATCTCAACTTGGATACTCATCATTCATCGGCGCGTCGTTGATTATCCATCTCATAGGCTTGCACAATCTTTTGTACGAGTGGATGCCGTACCACATCCTCCGGTTGGAAAAAAGTCACACTAATACCCTGGATATCGCCAAGA
This sequence comes from Gammaproteobacteria bacterium, assembly GCA_029862885.1. Lineage (GTDB taxonomy): Bacteria > Pseudomonadota > Gammaproteobacteria > Arenicellales > JAOTWM01 > JAOTWM01. Next base: position 7,476 of record JAOTWM010000009.1, on the reverse strand, counting down.
ATAGTCATCGCGTGTTTGAGTCCGGACGGGCAACCACGCGGCAGATCGATCTGTGTCACGTCGCCCGTTACCACAGCCCGCGATCCGAAACCGATGCGGGTCAGAAACATCTTCATTTGTTCGATCGTAGTATTTTGCGCTTCGTCAAGGATCACAAATGCATCGTTTAAAGTTCGACCCCGCATGTAGGCCAGCGGCGCAATCTCAATGATATTGCGGTCCAACAACCGGCCCACGCGGTCGAATCCAAACATTTCGTAAAGCGCGTCGTACAGCGGCCGTAGATACGGGTCCACTTTCTGGCCAATATCCCCCGGCAAGAATCCCAAGCGTTCACCGGCCTCCACAGCGGGGCGCACCAACACGATTCGATCGACTTCGTCTTCGGACAGTGCATTGGCCGCACAGGCGACGGCCAAGTAGGTCTTCCCCGTACCCGCTGGGCCGATACCGAGACTGATGTCATGAGCGAGAATATTCTGCAGATAGTGCTGTTGGCGTTGGTTTTGCCCACGTACCGTGGTTTTGCGGATACGCAGCACAGGCCCTTTTGCGTCGTTCCCGGAGCCGCTGCCGATTTCGGTGAGCATCAAATGTACGTGTTGTGGATCGATGCTTAGATCATCGCCAGCGCGCGCATAGAGTTTGCGAATGGCCGTCCGCGCGCCACCCACCGCTTCGGTGTCACCCACCACACTAAAAACATTACTCCGATTCGTGATATCGACACCAAAATACTCTTCAATCTGCTTGAGGTTAGCATTGAATTGCCCGCACAAATCCGCCAGCCGCGCGTTATCGAGGGGCTTAAGGGTAAAAGTCGTAGGGGTCGAAGCCGACTTCAATGCAGGTCTATTGGCGAATACGATCGCTAAGCGGTGGACGTGCGAACATTGGATTCAGCAACGACGCCCATCCACGCCCGTAACGCTTCACCGCGCAAGGAATTGGGCAGTGCTTCGGTAATTTTGATATCGACGAATTGTCCGATCCAGTCCCGCGGCCCATCGAAGTTTACAACGCGATTGTTTTCAGTACGACCCTTGAGTTGGGCGGCGTTCTTCTTTGACGTTCCCTCCACTAATACAGCCTGGGTCGTACCGATCATTGCCCTGCTTATCTCCGTAGCCATTTCAGTAATTCGCGCTTGCAAGGTCTGAAGCCGGTGTAGCTTGACCTCCTGGCTGGTCGCATCGACTAACTCCGCCGCCGGGGTCCCGGGTCTCGGACTGTAGATGAAACTGAATGATTGATCGAACCCCACCGACTCGATGAGCTCCATCGTCGCATCGAAATCACGGTCCGTCTCACCCGGAAAACCGATGATAAAATCCGACGACAAATTCAGGGACGGACGCGCCTCCCGCAAACGCTGCACCAAACGACGATATCCGTCAACGCTATAACCGCGTTTCATATTCGTCAATATCCGATCCGAGCCGCTCTGTACCGGCAGGTGCAGATGATCGGCGAGTTTCCGCAACTCGGCATAGGCATTGGTCAGGCTATCGGTGAAATCCAGTGGATGCGATGTCGTGAACCGCAGTCGGTCGATGCCGTCGATTTCGGAGAGGTAGGTCAATAACATCGCGAGATCGGCAATCTTTCCGCGGTGTGTAGAACCGCAATAGGCATTGACATTTTGACCCAACAAAGTAATTTCCCGCACACCATGCTGCGCAAGTTCATAGACTTCGGCGATAACATCATCAAACGGCCGGCTGAATTCTTCGCCACGTGTATAGGGCACGACACAAAATGTACAATACTTACTGCATCCTTCCATGATCGATACGTATGCCTTGACGCCATCGGCCTTGGCGGGTGGCAAGCAATCAAATTTCTCGATCTCTGGAAACGACACGTCCAGCGCCGGGCGGCGCGAAGCGAGCACCGAATCGTACATATCCGGTAGGCGGTGATAAGTTTGCGGCCCGAATATCAAATCGACGTAGGGTGCGCGCTTTAGAATCGCATCGCCCTCTTGGCTCGCCACGCAACCCCCGACACCAATAATGAGATTCGGATTTTCTGCCTTATACTCCCGCCAGCGGCCGAGATGCGAAAACACTTTTTCCTGTGCTTTGTCCCGCACCGAACAGGTATTTAGCAACACGACATCGGCCTCGGTCGGATCGTTCGTGACCTCGAAACCGTGTGTCGACTCGAGCAGATCGCCGATCCGCGCCGAGTCGTAATCGTTCATCTGGCACCCAAACGTCTTTATATGCAGCTTTTTCGCCATAATGTGAAATTAGATACGTATTGTACAACGTACCCGCAACCGGGCTGGAATTCCAGCCTTATACCAGAATTGGCAGCCGCTCGGCTCCCTGTTGCTGGACTCCAGGCGATTCGAGCCGTCGCGAGAGGTAGCGCCGCGCGCCGTCTGGCGAAAAATTCGACCTGGACCGCGCGCGTCGAATGCTCGCGAATCGGCCGCGAGTGAACCCCAACGATGGTTTTTAGCTCCGCCACTTTCCTGTTCTTGTTTCTACCGGTCATTTTGACCGGCTACTTCGCGCTGCGCGGTACACCGCTGCGCAACCTGTTCCTTCTAACAGGGAGTCTGCTGTTTTATAGCTGGGGCGAGACAATTTATCTGATGGTGTTATTGCTATCGATCGCCTGCAACACGTTTTTTGGAAATCGCATTAGCCGCAGCAGCGACAACACCAGGCGGCTGTATCTAAGTGCCGCAGTGGCTACCAATTTGCTGTTGCTGGGATACTTCAAATACGCCAATTTCATCACCGACAATGTAAACCTCGCGCTTTCAATTATTCATGTCGGCCCCGTCGATTTAGCCCCGGTGCACTTGCCATTGGGAATTTCGTTTTTTACCTTTCAGGCCATCTCCTACATCGTCGATATCTATCGCGGCGATGCGCAAGTGCAAAAACGGTATAGTTCGGTAGCTCTGTATATCGCATTGTTTCCGCAGCTCATCGCTGGGCCCATCGTACGTTACGCGAGCATTGAAAAACAATTATCCGAGCGTACGGTCAGCGCCACGGCCGTAGCCGAAGGCATCAGGAGATTCATCATTGGACTCGCAAAAAAAATATTACTAGCGAACGCCGTCGGCGACGTAGCCGACGACATATTCGATCACTCTCCCAGCGACTTGAGTCCCCTACTGGCTTGGCTCGGAGTCGTTTGCTACACGCTACAAATCTATTTCGACTTTTCCGGTTATTCCGACATGGCAATCGGTCTAGGGCGAATGCTTGGCTTCAAATTTCCCGAGAACTTTCGGCATCCTTATATTTCGACCTCAGTGCAGGAATTCTGGCGGCGCTGGCACATCTCCTTGTCGAGCTGGTTTCGCGATTACGTGTACATTCCCCTCGGAGGTTATCGTGGCCCACAATGGCGCGTCTACGCGAACCTCGTCATCGTGTTTTTTCTGTGCGGCCTATGGCATGGGGCGAGTTGGACGTTTGTAATATGGGGTCTTTACCATGGCCTGTTCTTGGTCATTGAAAGACTCGGTTTCGCACAGTTGTTGCAGCGCTTACCGAGAGTCGCTCGACACGTTTATCTATTACTGGTGGTCATGTTCGGCTGGGTACTGTTTCGATCCGAGAATATCGACTATGCGTTTGGATTTATCGGCACAATGATAGGGATATCCGAACAGCGCGATTCCGACGGTTACCTTATGCTTTATCTCAATCTCAAAGTCATCGGTGCAATCGCGGCAGGGATCGTATTTTCCATGCCGATATCGGAATGGATCCAAGAACGTTGGCATCGGGTCGCTGCCGGCACGGGCGGTTTAATTGTGCAGCACGCCTTACTCATCGCATTATTCGCGGGAGCGGCAACAATGATTGCGGCACAAACCCATAATCCGTTCATCTATTTCCGATTCTAGCTCGGATAATTCACGAAGGCAGACCATGTATCAGGAGGCTTTTGAGCATTTGATCCGGTTACCCATAGTGCTAAGGTACGGAGCTGCCGTACAGTTTGTCTTATTCGAATTCAAGAAAAATTGGACGTGGTATTCGTCACGATCGTGCTTGATCTATCGCTACAGCTATGAGTCGGCGAACGATCGCATCGATTTCTTACCGCGATATCCCCTGAGGCGTGAACCCTTCATGAAGTATCCGGGCAACTAGTGGAAATGCAGGCACGCTCACTATCAAATTGGATTCTAATCGTTGCATTTGGCGCTTCGATTTGGCTACCGCTTGCCGCGCAGCGACTGCAAGGATCGAGTACCGTAGGCCCACCCGAAAACCGTACCATGGCGCCGTTTCCGTCGTTACGCCTAAATAATTTGTCGATTCGAAATTTCCCGAATGCGTTTGACCGCTACTATGACGATAATTTCGGCTTACGGAACGACTTGCTACGCATCGCAAATACTGTCAACTATGACCACTTCGGCGGCTCCGGTAAGGTCATACGTGGCGACGGCGAGTGGTTATTCCTGGTTCGTGGTACCCAGCCGGGGGCCCGCAAGATTGCACTCACCCGCGACCTGTGCGGCCGCGCACGATTTAGCGCCGCCGAGCTGGAACAATGGGCATCTGCTCTGATCGATAATTTCCGGCAGCTTCGCGCCCGGAACATCGAGTACTTATTCGTTCTCGCACCTAACAAACACACGATATACAAACGTCATTTACCAATCGGCCGCGAATGTGCGAATCGACCGTCCCGCATCGATCAATTGCTCAAAGCCGTACGACAGGAACCGGATTTTCCGGTGCTGGATCTGCGCTCCGCATTGGCTGCAGCCGCGCATCAACCGGAACCGCTATGGCACAAGACCGATACTCATTGGAATGGCAACGGCATCGCCGTCGCATATCGGCAGATCTTACACACGCTAGATCGGAATGATCGCAATGCATTCGATAACGGCTACGCCCGTCTCGGCCACGAACGTACACCGCCCGGCGACCTAGCGGGGCTTTTGGGATTGCAAGATCGACTGAGTGAAGACCGATGGGTGATAAGACTGCATCAACCGAATGCCATTCACATTGGCAATCCGTATCCACACCATACTCCTATCGCCACCCGGCAACCGGAAGCGTACCGACGCGAGAACATCGCAGACGATACATCCCACGCATTAATTTTCCGCGACTCGTTCATTGGCAATGCATTCGAGGCCCTACTGGCGGAGTCTTTCGTCCGAACCGTATTCGTTTGGCAGGGCGCACCCGGCCTGCCGTTCGATCTCATCGACGACGAGAAGCCGCAGCTCATTGTGCACGAAATGGTGGAACGAAATCTCTTGAATTCGTATTCGGCAGAAGCGCCGCGATAGCGGCCGATTACATCAACGTGATCGCGCACCAACACCATAATCCGTCTCGGCCGGATCGCATCACTGCGACGACATGCGTTCAAGAGCTGTTTCTAGACGGAGGCGCGCGCTGTTGCAACTTAAGGTGGATCAGGGGCGTCCCGATGTCCGACTCACGCAGTTCGACAGGATGCGTCTTGTCAGGGCGCCGCTATGATTCAGTGTTATTATTTGGAGTGACCCTCGGAAAGTGAACATTTGCACCTAGTGAATTTAGACACTAATGGCGGTATCAGTACAAGGCGCTCAGATCGCTTGCCCCTGCAGCTGTATCCAATGCGTTCCGTCAGCCCGTTAGCGCGGAGTCACATGCCATGAAAATACCGACTAGATCGGATTGGGGGGTCATTGAAAAGAATAATCTTGATGCTGAGTGTGCGTTTAGACAATTCTCCGGCAAATCTTTGAATGAGGCCGAGATGATGTTTCGAAATAACGCTCTGTATTATCAAGAAGATTTGATTTCTATGCCCCCAGTTGCTTTCAATTTCTATGCTCCTGCATTTGCTAGATATATTCTTTCCGATAATGCCGAAGCTGATTCCGATGGCGCTTCATCCTTCTTACATATGGTACTTGAGCTACTACAGTCAAACAGATCACTGACAACAACTAAAACTGAGAAAATGCTTTTGGCTTCGGCGCAAATTGTCGCAAGCAAGCAAGAATTCTATGCTGCGGATACCGATATTTACGGCGATTTTTCCGAATTGTACAAGCAGATAATGCGACTTACGGCTCGCACCTAACAACGCGGTCACGACGGCAACCAGTCTCCGTCAAACTCCACGAATCGGCGCGGCTTTGCTTCAACGTTATAGGTCCCTATCAAGAAAGCGGAAATAAATTGAAAAAGCAAGTCACTTATCATTAATTACCTTTGGTGCTATGTTCATAGTCGAATGATTATTTGGTTATTTCAGAGGCAATTCTACTGAAAATCGGCCAGAAACAAATGTAAGACTCTATCCTTCAACTTGAAAGAAAAATATAATTTATTCAGAGAGAAACGGAGGAATCAGGGCAGATCAAAAGAATATAAGGCCGATATATCCTACGCGTACCCTATTGGAGAGCGGGACTATATTGCTAAGACGTACGAGATAACTTTTGTTGCTTTGAAAAGCAATTTCGTTGGCAATCGACCTTAATTTAGAAGATACAATAAAGGTATATCAAAGATATAAAGCGGGCGCGCTAGTCAAAGTACATTGCGACCTGAATGATCCCTCGATCGCTCTTTTGGAAAATGGATATAAACGCTACATGCCCACCTACTTGATATTCGGTCTAATTGCCATTGCTTACGGTATTTATGGGACGATCAAAAATTATTGAAGTAAATTGTATATATCAAACCATCTCAGCAGGTCGCAAAAACGGCCGCTAAGCCCAATCGTTCTGTACTAAGAGATTTCACATGGAAACAACCGCTTTATTGGTTATTGACGTCCAAAAGGGCCTTGAAGATCCATCTCGAGGGAAGAGAAACAACCCCGACGCGGAATCAAACATTGCTTTATTGCTTTCTGAGTGGCGCAAACAGGAACTACCGATAATTCATATACGGCACTGTTCACTAGGACCAAACTCGCCACTGCGTCCAGAACTACCAGGTAATGCCTTCAAGGAGGAAGCGCGGCCGCTGCCTTCCGAGACACAATTCGGTAAATCGATTAACTGTGCGTTTATAGGAACTGAGCTTGAAGAATATCTTCAAGAGCATGACATATCTTCTTTAGTGATCGTTGGGCTAACGACAGATCATTGCGTGTCTTCGTCAGCTCGGATGGCGGCAAATCTGGGGTTCAATGTAACGTTGGTTTCGGATGCGACGGCAACATTCGACCGTGAAGGCCATGATGGCGCGATTCATGCGGCCGATGACCTTCGTGAAATCAGCTTGGTGAGCCTAGATGGTGAATTCTGTATTGTTCGATCCACCGAAGAAGTATTAAATGAAATCGCATTAGTAATGATATCCAACAGACGTGGCGCTACGTGCCGGATCTTCGCAAAGGTGGACGATGCTACGGGAATCTGCTTCAGGAACCTCCGAACAAATCACAACCGGTTCGCGGTTTTCGGCTTAACCTCAATCCGCACTACGCATCGGCGTAGCGATCGCAAATCCGTAATCAGTT